>JAHEME010000288.1:3812-4994 GCA_024643825.1 Chloroflexota bacterium
CGCAGTCCAGTCAGCAATTCGGGTTCTTGCCGAAGAACTTGGAATTAACGATGCGGAGATCGCCCTGGTAGGAGTACAACCGAATGAGTGGCCTGATCCAGGTCTTGGCTGCCCTCATTCTGATCAAGCATATCCACAGGTGATAACGCCTGGATTCATTGTCACACTCGTGGCGAACAGCATAACCTATGAGGTGCATACCGACGCGTCTGGAACGGCATTATTGTGTTCAACCCCCGTTGAGGCATCTCCCGGCGAAGGCGCTACGGACCCGATTGTGGAAGAGTTCATTGCCCAGGGAAAGCGGGAATTGAGCCAGCAAAATGGTATCTCAGCGGATCAGATTGCGCTTGTAAGAAGTGAAGCTGTCGATTGGAGAGATTCGAGTCTTGGATGTGCTCAATCGGGTCAATCGTATGCAGCCGTTATCACACCTGGGTATCGCATCATTCTGGCTGTTGGAGAGCAGCGGTATGAGTTTCACACGGATCAGCAGCGAATGCTTCTGTGTGCCCAGCCAACAGAGTGAAGTTTCGCAAGAAGAATCTGATTGGGCGGGTGATAGATGTCACCCGCCTTTTCGTTTCTACATGACTCCTGGAAGCGCATGCCCGGCGACAGTGGAGATACGCGCAAGAGCACGGAAGGCAGAATCCCGGACTGTCGTATGATGATCCCGCAGTGCAGTATAAAGGGGAGTAACTCCCTCAGTCAGGCCAAGTGCGCCAAGTGCCTCAGCCGCAGCACGCCGGATCGGATCATCGCCCTCTTGCAAAGCTCGGATAAGTTGGCTAACTGCGCGTGGGCCGGGTTCAATAGCCTGATCTCGTTCTGCGAGCCAGACAACCAGCCAATCTGAGGTGTCCGGGGGAGACGGCCTTCCGGGAATGCCGTCCACAGGGTTGCGCAGAAGTTCTAGCGCATTTGTTGCGGCGGTTCGTACCATCCATTGATCATCCCGATTTTGTGCGTTATCAAGCATCTCTTCCGCCCAGGGTTCGCCGATGCGCTGCAATCCATAGATGGCAGCACGGCGTGTGGAAGCGTCAGGTTCTTGCATTGCCTCTCTCAGAATGTCGTGACCCTCATCTGTAAGTCTTGATGCAAGCATCTCCGCTACAGCCCGCCGAGCAAGATCGCGACCATTGACTAACGTCTCTACCAGGTAGTTCACCGTCGCTT
>JAHEME010000289.1 GCA_024643825.1 Chloroflexota bacterium
TGGTGAGTTCATTACGCTCCAGAATGACAACATCTTTCCAACCCATCTTGGAGAGGTGATAGGCAATGCTGCAACCGCCAACACCGCCTCCGATAATCACAACTTGTGCATGCGAAGGAAGATCAGACATAACGTATCTCTTTCCCGATGAAAGTATCAGGGTAGGCCGGGTCGCACGATGAACCATCCACGCTGTGAACCGCCCCGATTCCGGCTTGGGATCACGGGGCGCAGCGACCAGTCAAAGTTAGTTCCTCATCGATTCGTAAGCGCAGCGATCCACTGAGGATACTGGGAGTCATGGATCATGCGAGTGAGCCGTTCAAGATGTTTGCGAGCGTACTCGTTGTAATCAAACTCAAGTTGGGAGATGCCCGCCTGCACCAGACTCCAGGTGGCTTCACGATAGTCGGATACCACCCGCATCAGCTTCAGATGCGCCCAGCGACGGGGCGTTACTTCCCCGAAGTACGCGTCGAGGATCATCCGATCCTGATCATCTGAAAATTCGTGGTTAGTGGAAAAATTTGCGAGGTCAAAATACGGATCATTCATCCCTGCATATTCCCAATCCAGAATGGTGATCTCGTCTTCGCCATTCACCAGAAAGTTGGCATTGAGCAGGTCATTGTGGCACAGGCGAAAGTTAGAACGTTGAGGATTGATCGCTTTTTCGATCTCATCCAGCCGTTCCATCAACCAGTCAAATTCACCAGGCATAGCAACACCATACTGCCGTGCGGTCTGCATCCCTTCGCGAACAAACTGGATCGGATAGAATTCTGTCGTAATAGCCGGGAGCGCATGAACCTTTTTCAACTGTGCAATCACTCGGCGGATGTTCTCTGGCTGTCCGATCTCGTCCCCCGGAATCGGGCGACCATCCACAAAACGGGTGACGAGGCAGTTCTCTGGCTCGATGAAGTAGATCACTTCGGGCGCGATGCCCATTTCTCCAGCAACGGTATTGGCGATGCGTTCGGCCTCCCGGTTAACACCTAGAAGTTCCGTATCCGCGCCCACCAACCGCACGACAAATGCCTCAACCCCGTTCACCACCTTGTAATTCTGATTGGTGATCCCACCAGCCAGAAAAGACGTTTTCAGATTCGTAGCATCAGTCCATTGGGGAACTCTGGCGATGGCTTCTTCTAACGAAAGAGGCATGGATTCCTCCGTTGCGAAAAGGGCCTGAGATCAACTGCGTTGCTATGCTTGCAATAACAACGCTTACTTGCCTATTGCCAGACCGACTCCGGCTGTGCCATCTGGGACATAATATCTACGCTGGAGAGAATACCCAGCGGCATCGAGTCAGCCTGATCAGGATCGATCACTATCAGGCGGTGATGGTGATGATTGATCATCAGGTTAGCAGCTTCTTGCAGGCTGGCCGTCGGCGAGATGGTCATCATCCTGTGCATCACCTGCCCAGCATTCTTAGAACCGTTGTGCCCCGCCTCGAAACTATCAAGGAAGTCCAGCCCGCTGATAATCCCTAGCGCCTTCCCCTGTGCGCTGACCACGAGGATGGAACGATACCTCGTTGCGATCAGCCCACGTGCCACCTCCGCCAGAGGCGTTTCTTCTCGGCACACCAGCATGGTATGCGACATTACATCCGCCACCGTCGCTCGGTTCATTCGGGCCGGAACTAATGCAGGTAGAAAATCTGAAATCGAAATCACGCCTATGGGCTTACCTTGATCTGTCACCAGCAGGCGGCGTACAAGGTCGCGCCCCATGCGCCGGGCAGCATTGATCGCGGGTTCATCCGCTTCGATAGTCGCGACGGGAGAGGTCATCATTTCGCCTGCGGTCATCGCACGCATCGCCGCCAGACTCTCCGCATCGGCGGAAAGCCATTCGCCCGCCAGCAAATCGAAATCTGTCACAATGCCGCTGATCACGCCATTCGCGTCAGTCACAAACAGAGCATGGACTTTGTGCTCTACCAGCCGCACAGCCACCTGACCAAGCCGCGTCTCCGGCGGGCAGGTAAAAGGCCCTGAGTGCATCAGATCACGAACGAGCTTGGTCATGGCTTATCTCCCCATCACGCGAAAAGAGGTTCAACTGAAACACTAAACCTCGTCCACATCCTTGTACCATTTGACCCGATCCCCAACCCGGTCGCGCAGACGCCACGCCACCGGCTTTGGCTCTGCCTCAATGCGTTTGAGTGCCGCTTCGACCTGCTTCCCTACGTGGGTCTTGAAGTCATCTGTCAGCACCGAGTATCCAGTGGCAAGCTGTCGTACCTTGTCGAGGTTCATGGTAGTCGTACGCCATAATCCCCAGTCATTTGCGCATAGCTGCGCGACCAGATCAATGTTGATCGTCTCATCGTCATTACCGCCCAATGGATGTTCCAACAGCAGCATGATCGTATCGATGATGTCCTTCTCATTGATCTCGACAATCTGCATCTTTTCGAGGAGCATCTCTGCCAGGGGAATCGTGGGGCTGTCTGCTGCCAGGCGACCATCCTTCCACGAGATCACATGGCAGAAATCGAGCTTGTCAAAAAAGATGTCCACATGGAGGTTCGAGGAAGTTCCCTCGAAAATCATGCGCGCGCCTTCCGTGACAATCGTCACCTCGCGATTTTCCTGATACCCCATGCTGGTCATAAAATCGCGGGCGTTGTTTCGCTCCTTGGAATACCCGGCAAAGTCGATGTCCGTGTAGGCGCGCCCCATGGCAGCTTGCAGATAGCCATACTCCGGGCAGTGATGTTGAAACGCCAATGAACCGATCACACGTAGCGTAACTCCGGCTTCCTCGCTGGCAGTGAGGAGGCGCTGTAGTTCCTGCTCGAATTTGGCTCTTTCGGCGTCGTCCTGGGGACCCATACCGATGGTACTTGTGGTCATTGCTTCCTCTCGGGGATAAGAGGCTGGGACATTGACGAGCTAGGTACGCTGCCCCTGAACAGTTTGGTGGGGCACGAACTCATTCTAGCATAAAAACGCACAATCTTGCAAATTCAATCAAAATCCCTTACAATGGGACAATCTCTAGTGGTAGCCACTATTGGTAGACGTTCCCTTCTTTTACAGTTTCGCGCTTATTCGGCGGGGAAAACCCGTCCGTAAACCCAGCATATTGTTTGAACCAGAGTCCACTGTTGTAAGGGTTGGTTCAGCAAATGAGGAAAGATGCCGGAAACAGGCGCACGCTTCAAACTAGAATCCATGAACAAGTGCCTTTGATGAGCAAACCCCTGATCCCTGCCCAGCGGCGTGAGCGCATCGTCGAATATATGACTGGCAATCCCATCGCCCGCGTGATCGATTTGACACAGCTTCTGAATGTCTCCGAAGCCACCATTCGCCGCGACCTCGAATGGCTGGAAGTCCACGGAATTCTGGAGCGAACTCATGGCGGCGCATTATTGAATCAACGCGTCCCTCAGGAACCGGAATACAGCCTCAGCGTACAATCTCATCCCGAAGAAAAGACAAACATTGGGGCGCTGGCAGCCTCCCTGGTAGAAGAGGGAGACGTCATCTTCGCTAACAGTGGCACAACCACGACCGAAGTCATACGTCACATTCGGCACACAGGGAAAACTGTCACCATCGTGACCAACAACATTCGGGCCGCGCTCGAAGCACAGGATTCCGATGGAGACTTGATCCTTCTCGGCGGAACCTACCGCGCCAAGTCCAATTCAGTGATGGGGCGCTTCGCTCTTACCACACTGCGCCAGATTTATGCTGACAAGGTGTTCGTCGGCGTCGATGGAATCAGCCTCAAATATGGCTGCACCGTGCCCACCCACACCGAAGCGGAGCTTGTTTCCCTGATGCTGGATCGCACGCGAGGCCCCGCCATCGTAGTCGCCGATCACAGCAAGTGGCATCGGGTTTCCAATTTTGAAGTCGGTTCCATCGATCAGTTTGATACCCTGATCACCGACGAATATCTCGACGAACTGGCGCGCGAAGAACTGGCCGCGCGCTCGATAAACATGTTAATCGCTGGCTCGGTAGCCGCCATTGGACGCATCTGAGTCACCTCACCACTGAGGGAGAGTTTCATGCCTCTGTTTGGGAAGAAAAAAGAATCCCGCAAGTTGCAGCGCCTCTTCTATGCGACCGACCTGCATGGCTCGGAGCGTACCTTCCGCAAGTTCATCAACGCTGGTAAGTTTTATGAGGTCAACACCCTGATCATGGGGGGGGATGTGATCGGCAAGATTGCTATTCCCATCATAAAGGAAGCCAACGGTCATTTCCGCGCGACCTTGCAAGGGACGACCGAGCAGTTTGAAACAGAAGAAGAACTCCAACAGTTGATGAAGCGCATGGAGACCCTCGGTTTCTATTACAAGATCATGTCCGAAGATGAGTTCCGCGCCCTGCAAGCCGATCCTGCCTCCGTAGACATGCTGTTTCATGAGTTAGCCCGCCAACGGCTGGAAGATTGGGTGAATCTGGGCGAAGAGCGTCTAAAGGGAACCGGGATCAAGTGCTACATCACCGGGGGAAACGATGACTACCCCGAAGTACTGGAAGCCATTCCCCACCAGGGCGGTCCCACAGAGTCCGTCTTCAACTGCGAAGGCGATGTTGTGCATATTGATGACGCGCATACAATGATCAGTGTGGGCTGGTCAACACCAACTCCGTGGAAGACCCCACGCGAACTGACCGATGAGGAATTGGGCGTCATGATAGAAGACATGATCCCCGGCATACCAGAACTTTCCCGTGCGATTTTCAACTTCCACGATCCGCCAGTGGACTCAACACTGGATACCTGCCCAATGCTTAACTGGGACACAGACCCACCGGAGATGATCATCAAGGCCGGGCAGCCCGTCCTGTTCGGCGCAGGCAGCAAATCAATCCGCACAGCCATTGAGACACATCAGCCGATGCTTGGCCTGCACGGACACATCCATGAATCTGCCGGGGCCATAACCATTGGAAGAACCACCTGTATCAATCCGGGCAGTGAATATGGTGAAGGAGTTTTGAA
>JAHEME010000290.1 GCA_024643825.1 Chloroflexota bacterium
GAACTCAGACCACAACGCCCCGATGGAACCGGGCTGCTGACCTACAGCGAAATCCATGCCATGAACCGGGCAGGACAAACACCGCTGCTAACCAAGGTTGCGGAACGGCAGGCGGAAGTGGCGGTCGATCACTTGCAACGGAAGATGAACGTAGTGGCTGACGAGTTCGCCAAAGGGGAGATCAATCACGCACAGTTCCTGGCGATCTATACGCGCTTCTGCGAACAGCGTGCCATGATCGAACGGATTCGCAGCCAGGACCCACGCTCTACCACATGGCGAAGCTCGATGAACTTGCAGGGCCAGACGGCCATGCTGCGGCAGCAGTTTGCGGCGCACGTTAGCGGATGCGCCATTGTGGACAACAGTTCCGGCAAGATCATGCGGCAGTTTGCTGAGTTTTCCCTGCCCAACGACCTGCTCACACCGCTGATTGCGCGGCTGACTTCAACGGGAGATCGTGCGGGATTCGAGCATCGGGAACGAACCACTATGATCGAAGGCGGGCGGTGGCTGACCATGATTCTAGGCCAGTTCACCACCACTATTGTGACTTTTTCCAAAGAGCCTGCCGCCACCCAGCGAAAGCTCATCAGCGACCTGCACGGGGATTTTGAGCGCGCGAACCACCGCGTTCTAAGCCGGGGGATCGCCCAGTCCGAGCGGCTGATTTATCCGCATGAGACGCTCTTTGGAACTGGTACGGGGGTGTAGAAAATCCCTCAGAAAAGCAGCAAAACGCCCCGGCAAAACCGGGGCGTTGCTGTTTCTCAGGAGATAAAGAACCTGCTTACTGGCCTTCGCCGCGACCCTTGCGTCGGAGGAATGCCGGAACTTCCAGGTTGCTTTCCTCAAAAGAGGAAGGCGCGGTGGCAGGAGATTCTTCTTCAATGCTTGACATGGGCGAATGCTGAAGCTGCTGCGGCGGAACCGATGCGATGCGGTCGGTGCTGAAGCGGGGGCGCGACGAACGAATCTGCCCGAAGCCAGTGGCGATGACAGTGACCCGCATGTTCTCGCCCATCGCATCGTCGATGACTGCACCGAAGATCAGGTTGGCATTCGGGTCGGCAGTCTCGCGGATGATCTCCGCCGCCTGGTTGACCTCGAACAGGCTCATATCAGGGCCACCTGTCACATTGAACAGAATGCCACTGGCTCCGTTAATGGTGACATCCAGAAGCTCATTGGTGATCGCCTGCTGTGCGGCTTTGCGGGCACGTTCTTCGCCACTGGCAACACCCACCGCCATCAACGCTGCGCCGCCTTCCGCCATAATCGCGCGGACATCGGCGAAGTCAAGGTTGATCAGTCCGGGGATCGTGATCAGTTCGCTGATACCCTGAATCCCCTGACGAAGAACATCATCGGCAATGCTGAAGGCTTCTTGCAGGCTGGCCCGCTTATCGACGATCTTCAGAAGACGATCATTCTGGATCACGATCAGCGTATCGACGGCGTTCTTGAGACGCTCGGTTCCTTCCTGCGCGGTGCGCTCACGGTGGCGGCCTTCAAAGCTGAAGGGCCGAGTCACCACACCAATGGTCAATGCGCCCGCTTTTTTGGCTACATCGGCAATAATCGGAGCCGCGCCCGTTCCCGTCCCGCCGCCAAGCCCCGCCGTAATGAAGACCATATCGGCTTCGCCAATGGACTTAGCAATATCCTCGCGGGATTCTTCGGCGGCCTTGCGCCCCATCTCCGGGTCGCCGCCTGCACCGAGGCCGCGCGTCAGCTTCTTGCCGATTTGCACCGTCCCGCGAGAGAGGGTGGTATCCAGTGCCTGCGCGTCGGTATTGACTACCAGGAAGTCAACCCCACTCATGCCTTCCTGAATCATGCGATTGACGGCATTGCTGCCGCCGCCCCCTACGCCGATCACTTTGATATTGGCATACGATCCGTTGGACTTTCCCATAACAGTATCTCCTGGCGCATCTTCGCCCGTCTCCGCCTCCGCCGGACTCTGTTCCGCCGGGACGTGATCAAACTCTTCCGATTTTTTCATTGACGACCTCAACTGGTCAGAAACTCCGGCCTTGACCGAAGTAACCACATATTATGAGAAAGTAGCAAAATTCGCAACTCAGATTACAAACTCAAAACCTATTCCGTACGTGAGGCTACTGGTTGACCTGGTACTTATAGACCATCTTGCCCGTCGCCACCCACAGATTACCCTTGTCATCGAACGAGATTCCGTAGGCCGGGCCGTTCACGTCAATCAGACCCAGATAGAGGCCCTCGCCATCAAATACCTGAACGCCCTTGAAGTCGGCCACGAAGACTCGCCCCCGCCCATCTACCGTAATCGCAAGCGGGGCACGGAACTGCCCAGGCTGGTCGCCATCGCCACCGAAGCGGGTCAGGAAACGGCCCTCTGGTGAGAACTTGAACACGGCATCGTTGAACGTGCCCAGCGCGTAGATATTCCCCAGGCCATCGACGGCTACGTGGGTGCTCAGTTCGGAGTCGCCAGAGGCGCTGCTGATCGCCTGCGGGATCGTTTGAACCACAGCACCATTTGCGTCGAAGACAATAATATCGTCGCTGCCGCGATACCATGCTGTTACAAACCCGCCATCCAGAGTCAGCGCCAGATCATCAAACCAGGAGCCTTCGGCATATTTGATCGTACCCAATAGATTCCCGGATGCCCCATCGTAGTAGTGAATGTCACCCCCATAGACAGCATAGACCGTGCCATTGCGCGCGGCGGTCAGCGCGGTGAGGGGGGTGGTATCGGGAACCGTCCACTGAGTCACAAATTCGCCGGATGGATCAAACACCTGCACACGCCCGTCCTGATAGTCCCCTACATAGATGTTGCCCGCACCATCGACGGTCGCATAACGAGCGTCGTCAAATAGACCGGGGCCGACCCCCTCACCACCAAAGTTCATGGTGACGCTGGCGAAGCTGTTGCCGGGAATGGCCCCGCCAGAAACGCCAAACGAGGAAAGATCGATGCCGAGAACGTCGGGGCTGAGGCCGATGGCCCCCATGATCGCCAGCGGAATGCCCGCCGATAGCAGGATCGGAAGAATGACGGAAGCAGCTACACAGCCGAGTACCGATACCACGAGGCAGCTGATCCAGCGGCGCGTTTCCGGCGAGCTTGTTCCGTAAATCTCCGGCGCGGTAGACGTGTACGTCCCCGGTGCAGGGATGTTCACCACGACCTGCTGCCCACGTTCCGCCGCCGGATATACGTCGGTACGAAGCTCCTTCGGAACGATCACGGATGTTCCGCAGTATTTGCAGGTGATCGTTTTCTGCCCACGCTGATATTCAAGTGCCCCACCGCAATTCGGGCATTGGAATGTGTTTTTCGCTGATTCTGAACTCATGATGCACACTTCCTCAATACAGATGACTCTGGCGAATGTGACGCATTATGCACCGTGAAGAAGCCCTCGCAGGAGGGCTACCTTCAAGTGTATTGAAACGAACTAAAAAAGCAACGCAGAATCGATGCCCTGAAGTCACACACGAGCACCTTAATCGGGGAGGAGCCGCCCCAGAAAATCAGTGATGATCTTGCCGACCGGAGGACCTTCCCGCTTTGGACGACGCGACCCGCCAGAACTTCCGCGCGCGCCGGGAGCATCAACACGATTGCCGAAGCGCAGGAGTCCGACCGCCGTCGCATAAGCGGGATTCATAATTCTATCGGTCAGTCCTGTGATGTTATCTGGCTCGGCGACACGGGCCGGGAGGTTCATCACACGGCTGGCGCTGTGGCGGATGTTACGCAAGCCTGCGGTTCCCCCCGTCAACACTACGCCCGCCGGAAGGAGGCCATCATAGCCGGAGCGTTTCAACTCCTGAGTCACCATGCTAAAAATCTCTTCGACGCGGGCTTCAATAATGCGGGCGAGATCATAGCGGAGAATCTGGGTGGGCAAATCCTCGCCAAACGGCTGCACGGTGAGAATGTCATCGGGGTTGATCTCTTCGGGCAGCGCATTGCCGTCATCAATCTTAATGCGTTCCGCTTCCGCTGTCGGGAGGTGCAGGACGTGGGCGACATCATTGGTGATGTGGCTGCCTCCGACTTCGATCACGGCGGTGTGCCAGACCGTCCCCTCAATGAAGACCGCCAGATCGGTCGTACCGCCGCCAATATCGACGACCACGACCCCCGATTCTCGTTCGGCGTCGGTCAGCGCGACTTCGGCAGAGGCCAGCGGATTCAGCACGAAGCGATCCACGCCCAACCCGGCATCGTTGACACATTTTTCCAGATTGCGAAGCGAGGAGGATCCTGCCGTGATAATGTGGGCTTCGACTTCCAGACGATAGGCGTGCAGCCCGACGGGATTGTGGATGCCTTCCTGCCCATCCAGCGTGAACGAACGGGGGATCACATGGAGGACTTCCCGATTGTGCTGGAGGTTCACGGCGCGGGCGGCTTCCAGGGCGCGCTCCACATCTTCTGCCGAGACCACGCCCCGATTCGGGTTCAGCCCGGCGACGCCCTGGCTGTTGATCGAGTTGATGTGTTTGCCCGCGATGCTGACAAACGCACGTCCGATCTCATAGCCAGAGGTGCGCTCGGCCTGACGCTTGGAAGCGCGGACGGCTTCGGTCGCTAATGCGACATCGACGACCGTGCCCTTGTGCATTCCCTGAGCGGGTTCGATGCCAATGCCGATGATGCGCACCGCGCCGCCCGTACCCACTTCCCCGACCAGGGTACAGACCTTGGTTGTCCCAACATCCAGCCCTACGACAATGCGTTCTGAACTCACGTAGCCCACCCTGAACGAGGTAATTTCACACCCATGATGACAACATCATCCCTACTGCGCGATCAGATAGTACGGAGCATCGGGGTTGCTGACATCAATGAATACGGGTCTGCGTCCTTGCGCTTCTATCGAAGCGACCAGCGTTTCGTAGACGATCAGGCGGGTATCCATTCTAGCGCCGACGCCAAAGTACGCGCGCCACCCGCGACCATCCTGATAACTCAGCCCGCGT
>JAHEME010000291.1 GCA_024643825.1 Chloroflexota bacterium
TCACGATGTCCTGCATCACCAGCGGGCGGGTTTGCAGATCATCCATCTTGCGGATGCTTGCCAGCAGCAGCAGTTCATCAATGATCGTCTGCATCTTAACCGCACCGGAAAAAATGTTATCGGTGATCTGAGCAATTTCTGACTCGCCCAGGCTGGGGAAGTCGCGGAGCATATCGCTGTAGCCCATCATGATAGCGACCGGGTTTTTGAGATCGTGCGCGACGGTGTGAGCGTACGCATCCAGTTCGGCGATCAACTGCTCGCGCTCCGATTCGATGGCTTTGCGCAGACCAATATCACGCACAAAGTTGAGAAGCACAGCCTGCCCGCGATACTTGATGATGCGGCTGCTCACCTCAACCGGGATCAGGCTTCCGTCGCTGTGCCGAAGGCGAGCTTCATAGACATGGGTGCGGCTGTACTCCGATTCCCATGCACCTGATCCGCCTTCATCCTTCATTTCAATAGCCGAGTATGGCAGCGCGCGGAGCTCTTCGGGCGTGTATCCGAGCCGCCGCGATGCGTGGCTGTTGGCTTCGAGAATGGCATGGTTGAGCGCATCGACGATGAATACCGAATCGCCAGCCACTTCCAGTAAATTCTTCCACTGGTTGCCCGCTTCCTCAAGAGCTTTTTCCGCTTCGGCGACACGCTGTTGGAGCGCGCTCAGTTCGCTTGCATCGTTCATGGGTTTACTCTGTCTATGGTTGGGATCATGGTCATTCTACGGGATTGCGATCAGAATGCCAATTGCGCCCGCCACAAAAACCTTTCTACCACGGAGAAACGGAGAATCACGGAGAAAGGCAAAAGACTACTTTTTCTCCGTAGTTCTCCGTGATCCTCTCCGCGCCCTCCGTGTTGAAAAAAAGATTTTCAGCGAATCTCCTGGAAATTGAAATGTGCGGAATTGCCAGAGATGTCACAAAATGATGCGCCGTGTTACGATTTGCCCCACTGTTGCGATGCGATATACTGACCAGAGCGTTTGTGCAGGCAGTGAACCTGCCGCATACCTCCGCAGGTACTATCGTATTACCACTTCGCCACAGAGGATGTCCATCATGTCCGAACAACAACCCGCAGGGCTGCGCTCGTCGTGGGTGTGGGTGCTGAGCATCTTCACCATCGCTTCGCTGATCGATGCCGGGTTCTTCGGGCAGATGGTCGCCTTCACCCCGCTGCACCTGGAGGCCCTCGGCCTCTCCCCCGATCAGGTCACGACCTACACCGGGCTGATCTCCTCGCTAACATGGGCGGTGGGCATCCCGTTCCTGCCGCTGTGGGGCGCGCTGGCTGACCGCTACTCGCGCCAACCTGTGATCGCCCGGTCGTTTCTGGCGTTCCTCGTCGCCGGGGTGTTCATGTTCTTTGCGCGCGATGTCTTCCTGTTCGCGCTCGGTCGCTCCCTGATGAGCTTCGCGCTCGGCAACAGCGGCCTGATGATGACGACCCTCACCGAGCGCGTGCCCAAACACCGCATCGGGTTGGCCTTCGCCATCATGAACAGCGCCGCGCCGATTGGCTTCTTCGTTGGCCCGCTGGCTGGCGGCCCGGTGGTCGATGCGCTGGGCCTGCGCGGCCTGCTGCTGATCGATATGGCCCTGATCCTGCTGGTCACGCTGGGAATCTCGTTTGGCTACCGTGATACCTATCACGGCAGCGCCGATCAACCGCTGTGGCGCATGGTGATCGACTCGGTGCTGATCGTGGTTCGCTCGCCGAAGGTACGCACCCTGTTCGCCGGAATCTTCGTCGTGTTCCTCGGCTGGGAGGGCGTGCTGCCGTACATCCCGTTAGCCGTCACCAAGCTCTATCAGGGAACCGATCCGGGCACGGCGATTGGGATCGTGGTGGGGGTAGGTGGTCTGGCGACGATGATCATCGGGCCTGCGGCGGGCGCGCTCGCCGACCGCTTCGGACGCTGGCGGGTGCTGTTCATCGGGGCGGCGCTGGCGGTGCTGCTGCTGCCGCTGCCGATTTTCGCACGGACGATCCCCTCGCTCACCCTGATCTGGGGCGTGGCGAATGGTGTAATCTCGGCGATCTTCGCGCTCTCGTTCACCGTGCTGGCGGATTCCGCGCCAGAAGAAACCCGCGCCCGTGTGATGTCGTTCGCCTACCTGCCCACGAATGCAGGAGCCGCCATCGGCCCGGCGCTCGCCAGCATGGTGGCGGGCGTCAACCTGAACTGGGTGTTCCCGGCGGCGGCGCTGCTGACCCTCCCCGGCATCGGCGTGCTGGCGCTGGCCTATCGTCAGGTGCAGGCAGCTTCCGCGCCAACCGTCCAACCCGCCGAAGCATCGGCGTCGAGTGGCTGATCAGAAGCAAGAATCCTGAGTGGACATCTGGCAAGAGTGGCGTATCATGGAGAAACCAAATCGACTCGCTACAGGGAGGGACTAGGGGATCGTGGCGGTACTGCTGGGGCTGCTGAATATCTTTCTGCGCCCCATCGTCGGCTCCGTAGGATTCGGTGGGCCTTTCCCTACCCTGGTTCGGCGTGATGATGGCATGAGTCGATTACAGGGCGCGGCCCCTGAATTTGTTGGGTGGACGAAGGTTTGTGTGGGTTACAGCATCGGCAAGGGAGACTGTGATGAGTGATCAAGATAGCATTTGGGGCGATGAGCAGAAGGAAACCTATGAGGAGTCTTTCGGTAAAGGCCCTATGCCTCCGCCAAAGAAGGGGCAGTCTGGCAGCGAAGGAAGGATGGCAGTGCTTATCGTCCTTATCGTGCTGCTGGCGGGATTCGGGATCGCCATACTGGCAATGGTGGGAACCGGGATGGCGTTGCGGAGCGCCGAACCGTATCAGATCGCCTTTGAAGCAGCCCGCAACGATCCGCAGGTCATTGCGGCTTTGGGCCAACCGCTGGAAATGGGCTGGCCTGTCACGGGAGAATTAACTCTCAGCGGAATCTCTGGCACAGTGGATGTCAGCGGCCCGATCCACGGCCCCAACGGGCGCGGTACGCTCTACGTAGCGGGCCGCAAAGAAAACGGAGTCTGGACTTTCTACACACTGTCCGTTCGCCGCAAGGATACGGGTACCCTGATCGTCCTCAATCCGTAGCGGCGCTTCAGGCGATCTCTGAGCAACACACTGCCTGTTTCTGTGTCGAGCGGTTTCGTGAGCGAAGGTCAGGACGAGATCCGGGCGGTAGTGTTTTGTAAATCGTGATCGGGCCAATTGAATGTTCCTCGGATCTTGTCTATCATGAGGAAGAAACAAAATCTGCTCACCTTATGGGAGGAGACTGACCCATGATTAACATCAACAAGGTGCTGCGCTACGGGTTCATCTGGGGGATCGTCGCAGTGGTTCTCGCGCTGCTCAACATCTTTCTGCGGCCCATCGTCGGCCCGGTATTCAGCGCGCTAGATTCGGTGGGGCTATCGCTGCCGTGGTTCGGCGTGATGATGGCGGGAGTCCATTACGGGGCACGCAGCGGAATCAAGGGCTGGCTGACGAGTCTGCTCGGCGGCGCGCTCTCCGGGCTGATCGCCGCTGTGCTGCTGGTGATCATCTCGGCGGTGCTGGCTGGGCCGTTCAACATGAACGCCAGCCTGATCACCCTGGCGACGGCCTTCGTGCTGGGTCTGTTTGGCGGCTTCGGCGGCGAGGTGATTGACCGGGGATGGTAGCCCGTCTGCGCTGCGCCATCACTATTGATCGGCAGATCGCCTGGGAATTTCTAGCGGTGCTGATCGCCAGCGTGATCGTGTTCAGCCTGATCCAGTTCGCCACGCCGGGGCCGATTGGCAACGATGGCTACTATCACATCCGCATGGCGGATATTATGCGGCGCGAGGGCCTCACCCCGACGTTCGTGTGGCTGCCGCTGACCATCCTCAACCCAACGTCGTACTACGATCACCACTTCCTGTATCATGTGCTGATCGGGGCCGCCACGCCCGTTGCACCCGGTGGGCCCGCCCTCGATAGTACGCTGATCATGGTCGCCAAAGTGCTTGGCGTGGCGATCCCTGCGCTGGCCTTCGCGCTCATTGGCCTGATGCTGCGCAAGGAGGGCGTGCGCTGGGCGTGGCTGTGGGCGCTGGCCCTGTTCGCCGTCTCGGATGCCTTCCTGTATCGCATGAGCATGGTGCGCGCGCAGGCAGCGTCGCTGCTGGTATTGGTGCTGGGCGTTCACTGGCTGCTGCGCCGCAAAACCTTCTGGTTAATCCCGCTGGGATTCCTGTATGTGTGGCTGTACAACGCCTTCCCGCTGCTGCTGATCGTGGCGGGAGTCGTGTTCATCGCCACCTGGATCAGCGAGGGTGTACCCGAATGGAAAGCCATGATCTACCCGGCAATTGGCCTCGCGCTGGGCGTGATCGTCAACCCGTACTTTCCGCAGAACGTGCTGTTCATCGTCAAGCACATCCTGCCCAAGCTGGGCGCGAACACCACCGGGCTGGGCATCGAATGGGATCCGTACAGTACGTGGGTGCTGGTCGAGAACTCGACCATGATGCTGGCCTTCCTCGCGTTGAGCATCTTCGCGCTGGGCTGGGGGCGCAAACGCATGGATCGATCCACGCTGGCGGCCTTCGGGCTGATGCTCGTATTCGGGGCCATGCTGCTGAAGTCGCGCCGCTTCATTGAATATGCGCCCGCGTTCGTGCTGATCTTCGCCGCGCTGGCGACCAGGCCGCTGCTCGATGAGTGGCTGAGGTCGGCGAAGCGGCGCGAGGAGATTCTGTGGGCCGGGTTCGCGGTGATTCTGCTGGCGGCCCCGCTGGGTCGATCTGTGCTGCGTGCGCGGGAGCAGGTCTCGCTCAACAAGCCGATCAGCGTGTATGCCAGTTCCGCCCTGTGGCTGCGAGAGAACACCCCGCCGGGAACCATGATTTTCCAGACCGACTGGGACGACTTCACGAGGCTGTTCTTCTACGATCCGAGGGATATTTACACCGCCGGGCTGGACCCAACCTACCTCGAATTAGCGAACAAGGAACTCTACGACGAGTGGGTGAG
>JAHEME010000292.1 GCA_024643825.1 Chloroflexota bacterium
TGGGTATGGGGTGACGCAGCCCTGCCTACTGCACGGTGATGGTATACGTCACCTCCCGGAGCACTTCGGTATTCTCGACATCGCGGATCACATAGC
Organism: Chloroflexota bacterium; assembly: GCA_024643825.1. Classification (GTDB taxonomy): domain Bacteria; phylum Chloroflexota; class Anaerolineae; order Aggregatilineales; family UBA3940; genus JAHEME01. The sequence goes on from JAHEME010000292.1 coordinate 97, forward strand.
GAACGGTGTGCTTGCCCGCTGTGGGCGCTTCTACTACCACGTTCCAGAATCGGAACGGGCCTTCCTGCCACGTAACATCAATGGTGCCGAAAGCGGGCAGATCGACGGGATGTCCATCGAACTCCAACTCCCACGTCATGGTGGGCCAGTAGAGATCCAGCTCTTCCGTGGACCCTGCAAAAATCCCATTTCCAATGAATAGCTGGGGAAGCTGCGGAGTGCTGCATTCCAGCGCGAAGGGGCCGGGTTCCGTCTCGCCTGCGAGTGGGTCGCAGTAGTCCCACATCGTTAGCGCCATCTCGTCCTGGTTGGGGGCCTTCCTCATGGTCATCTCGCCGAGGGTGGTTCGCGGCTTGATACCCTCGTTAGAATCGAGGGCAACGGAACGGGCGCAGCCGACCAGCAGCAGCGCCATCAGGATCAGGCATCCTAAAGAGATCGTCCTGTGCTTCATGATCATCCGCCTCCTTGAGTCGCAATACGACTCACGCTGGTGGCGGATGAACGCGCGGCCTATCTGATAGTATAAGGGAGAATTGCCCGGTGGATCAATCATCTCCCGTGGGCATCTTTGGGAAGCTCTCCTGATCCGTTAGTCCTACAGTGAATCCTCCGATGGCAGCCAGATATAGAAGGTTGTCCCCTCACCGGGGACTCCGTTGCTATCGATGGCGATCTGACCTGCATGGCGATCTACAATCTCTTTGGCGAGCGACAGCCCCAGCCCGGTTCCGTTCTGACCGGATTCGCGCCCGACCTTTCCTCGAAAGAAGCGTTCAAATAGCTGGTTTTGATCTTTCTCGTCAATTCCCGGACCCGTATCCGCTACACTGAACCCCATCCAACTCTTGCCCATATGCATCCTGGCGCAGGTGGAAACAGTGATCGTGCCGCCAGCAGGCGTGTAGTTGCTTGCGTTGGTAACCAGAACGCTCAACACCTGGGATAGCAATCCCTCATCGGCTTGAACCACGAGTTTCTCTTCCGCGATATCCATCTTCAGCGTAAGATCGCGTTGTTCGATCAGCAATGCTCGATCAAAAACGAACTGCTTGATAAACAGGGCAAGATTTACGGGATGCCTTCTCAACTCTTTTTGCTGCTGATCCAAATTCGAAAGCTGAAGCAAGTCTTCGATGGTCAGTTCCAATCGATCTGTCTCGCGCTTCATGACAGCCAGATGCCGGGTTACCTGGTCAGGCTGCTGGCTCAACAAATGCTGACGCAGCTTCAGGCCGGCAATCGGAGTACGCAGTTCATGCGAGACGTTGGACACAAATTCATCTTTAACGATGGACATCTCTTGCAACTGCTGGTTGGCTTCTTCCAAATCTACCGTTCGCTCCTCCACCTTCCTGTCAAGGTTTTCTACCAGTTTCAGCAGTTCCTCAATATGAAAATCCAACTGTGCCCGCAGATAGGTTAGCGGAATGCCCAGGCCAAGCAAGATGACGGACAGGCTAATAATCACCGCAGGCAATTGGGCAGCGACAAAAGCCGTGACACCAAGTTCCACGGATAACAGCAACCCGAAGAGGTCTGCAATGATGATCCCGATCCCGGAGGGGATGATGTATTTTGCCGGCAGCACCAACGCGGTGAAGACTAGGAAGAAGAGCAGGGCAAACGCAACAACGGGACCTTCTGCCCCATTGTTAAATGCGCCAAAGAAAGCAGAACGGATCAGGATCAGGGATACAAATGTGCCTGCCGCATTGATCTTCCCCCTGTGCACAAGATAGATACTCAGGGCTGCAAACACTACCGCTGATGAGATATCGATTGCATAGATTACCAGCATCCGGGGGAAATTCCCGTTGATGATGTCACTGGTGATCGTGAAGGCGGACATGGGTACAAAGATGGTAAGGAACAGGCGGATAGAACGTTCACGAAAAGACACCTCAGGGTGAACGTTTCGCGGCGTGATCCACCAGCGAAGCCAACTTAATGGATTTAGCGTGAGTTGGGGAACTTTACGTTCCGTCATATATCGGATCATCGGGTCTCTTTACGTGATCTGTATCCCGGCTACGTTGCTGCCGACATTGTGCTGGAGTTCCGTCAAAATGAGGATGGACACCGGCACCCGATAGGGCGTATCTTTCATTTCATTTTACCACATTTCGGCGATGGCAAAGGCCAAATTGGTTGAGGGTGATGAGGGTGCGCGCCTATAGTATGTCACAGGGAATCGGCGGGGAATCGGCAGTTGAACCACGAAGAAACGGAGAGGCACGGAGAACTGCTTATTTTGTCTCCGTGTATCCTCCGTCTCTTCGTGGTGAAGGAGTCGGAAAGGTTCTTCTACCGAACTAACTCGCTCTCAACTCCTCCGGGCGGATGGGCATATGCCGGATGCGTTTCCCCGCTGCCGCATAGATGGCGTTGACCACAGCGGCGGTCAGGGGCGGTCCGGTCATCTCGCCCATGCCGGAGGGATCACGCTCACTGGGCAGCACGATCACATCGATTTGCGGCGCTTCCCCGATGCGCGTGTGCGGGAAGTCGTGGAAGTTGCTCTGCTGCACCCGCCCATCTTCGACGGTGATCTCCTGCATCATGGCCGCCAGCGCAAAGATGATCCCACCTTCGGCCTGCGCCTCGACGCCGTCGAGGTTCACCGGTCTGCCGCAGTCCACCACGCACACCACCCGATCCACATGGAACGTCCCATCCGCGTTGACGGTCACTTCGGCGACTTCGGCGACGTGTGACGTTCCCCATGTTGACCAGTAGGCGATGCCGCGACCCTTGCCCGCTGGCAGCGGCGCTCCCCAGCCTGCCTCCTGCGCGGCCCGATCCAGCACCGCTCCCGCGCGCTCTCCGAGCAGATCGCGCCGTAGTTCATACGGGTCTCTGCCGCCGAGTTCGGCTAGTTCGTCGAGGAAGCACTCGACGGCAAAGGCGTTCTGCGAGTTGAACACGGAGCGCCATGCGCCCGTCGGGACGCCAAAGTTCCGCCGCAGGATGTTCGCTTCGCGGTCGGGGATGGTGTAGAGCGGGCGCGCTCCGGCGCGGATGCTTTCGTCACCGTGGACATAGTAGCTGGCGACAGTATGCCGCCATGCGATCACGTTCCCGGCAGCATCCAGCCCGCCGCTCAGGGAATGCGCGCTCATCGGGCGATAGTAGTCGTGCTGAACGTCGTCCTCACGAGTCCACATCACCTTGACGGGCGCACCGACCGCCTGCGAGATTCGGGCCGCTTCTGGCGCGTAATCGACTTCCAGCCGCCGCCCGAACCCGCCGCCGATCTGCGGGACGTGCAGTGTCACGTTGTTCAGCGAAATCCCGGTGGCTTGCGCTACGGCATAGGCCGCGCCCTGCGGGTCCTGAGTCGGAGCCCAGACTTCGGCGCTGCTGCCCCGCACATCTGCCGTGCAGTTCATCGGCTCCATCGGCATGTGTGCGAGGAAGGGTACGTCGTAGGTAGCGCCGAGACTCTGCGCCACCCCGCCGATTCCCTCCACGCTGGCGGGGTCACTCGCCACCGCCGCCAGCAGGGAGTCATGGATTTCAGCAGAACTCAGGGTGATGTTCTCTCCTTCATCCCAGGTGATCGCAAGCGCATCGCGGCCCTGCATGGCGGCCCACGTATGCTCGGCGACGACCGCAACGCCGTATTCCAGCGGCACGATGTCGATCACGCCCGGAACGGCGCGCGCGGCGCTGTCATTAAAGGAAGCGACCGTCCCACCGAACACCGGGCAGCGGGCCACCACCGCGAAGAGCATACCGGGGAGCATCACGTCGAGGCCGTACTCGGTTGCGCCGATGACGATCTCTGGCCCCTCGACGCGCGCAACCCGCGTGCCAATGATGCGGAAATCCGCCGGGTCTTTCAGCGGCGTGTTGCTGGGAACATCCCGCTGGGTGACTGCGCCGACCAACTGCGCGTAGGTCAGGCGGCTGCCCGTCGGCTCGTGGATCACCTCGTTGCTGCGCGCGATGCACGTCTCCGGTTCGACGCCCCACACCCGCGCCGCTGCCGCGATCAGCGCCGCACGCCCGGCGGCCCCAGCCCGGCGGTAGATGTCAAAGCCACGCGCCATGCCATCGCTGCCGCCCGCCACCTGATTGCCGTACTTCGTATCGGCGGGAGCCTGAATGGTGCGGATGGTAGACCAATCGGCTTCGAGTTCATCGGCGGCGGCCATCGCCAGCGCGGTGCGCACGCCCTGCCCCATCTCCGGGCGGTGAACGGTGATCGTCACCTGCCCATCCGGGTCGATCTGAATGTAGGCGTTGGCTTCAAACGGGCTTCGCGCTTCGGGGATGTCGGCTTCGAGGGTGGGCACATGCGTCACTGGTGGCGCATCAGTAGATGGCGCATTTGTTGTGGGCGCGGTCGTTCCCGGCGGCGGGGTCGGTGCGCAGCCTTCCAGGTAAATGCTGATCAGCAGACCGAGGCTGGTTCCGGCTGTCACTTTGATGAAGTCACGGCGTGAGAGCAGTGGGGATCGGGTTTCGATTTCCATGATCAGCCCCCGTTCCCGGCGGCTCTATGGATCGCCCCCCGGACGCGCTGGTAGGTTCCGCAGCGGCACAGGTTGCCGGACATCCCGTTATCGATGTCCTCGTCAGTGGGGGCGGGGTGATCGGTCAGCAGCGAGGCTGCCTGCATGATCTGCCCGCTCTGGCAGTAGCCGCACTGCGGAACGTTGAGATCGTGCCACGCCCGCTGCACGGGGTGCGAGCCATCCGGGGAGAGACCCTCGATGGTGACGATCTGCGCGTTGGCGACTGCGCCAAGGGGCGTGAGGCAGGAACGCGTCGCGCTGCCATCGACGTGCACGGTGCACGATCCGCACAGCCCCATGCCGCAGCTGTACTTCGTCCCCGTGAGGCCGATGACATCGCGGAGCGCCCACAG
>JAHEME010000293.1 GCA_024643825.1 Chloroflexota bacterium
GCGTCGGATCATGCCAGCGACAACCTCGTCATACAGCCAGTGATCCGTATTCACCCAGTCCCGGTACTCACGCGGAGCCTTCTCCCCAAACCAGAAGATGAACAGGCTCGGATGCCCAGTGATTTGGAATGGATGCCCGGATCGTCCCAGCACTTCGGTGATCGCATCCTGAAGTTCGCGCCCGCGCTGAGCCGTCACTTCGAGTGCATCGGTGTTCATCAGAATGTCCAATGTCGCATTCGCGGCTGTAATACTCACGCGGTTGGCCGTGAACGTCCCTCCGTGCGCCACCCCTTGTCCGATGTTCTCCATGATCTCGCGCTTGCCGCCAAAAGCTGCAATCGGGTAGCCATTGCCCAGCGCTTTCGCGTATGTGACCAGATCGGCAGTTACACCGAAGTACTCTTGTGCGCCACCCTTTGCCAGCCGAAAGCCAGTCTTGACTTCGTCCATGATCATGACGATGCCATGCTCATCGCATTGCTTGCGAATGCCTTCCAGGAATCCCGGCTCCGGCATGATCCCGCCGCAGTTGCCCAGCACAGGCTCAACCAGAACCGCTGCAACTTCATTCCAGGATTGTTCCAGCACCCTGTCCAGCTCTTCCAGATCGTTGTAGGGGAGGATGATTACAAGCTCGCGCAGAGCCTGGGGGATGCCAGAGCTAAAGGGAATTACTATCGGGCTGCGCCGATTACCCGCGCCGGGCCATGTATTCCCCACGTTCGTAGTGAACATGACGTTATCATGCAAGCCATGATACTGGCCTTCAAACATGATGAACTTATCACGCCCGGTATAGGCACGCGCCAGCCGCAGAGCATGCATTGTCGATTCCGTCCCGGAGTTGGTGAAGCGCACCATATCCACGCCGGGGCACATCGCCACGATCTTCTCAGAAACTTCGGCTTCCAGCGTTGTGCTGAGAGCAAAGGTATGCCCGTTGTGAATTTGGTCGATCACCGCTTGATCCACCCGATCATCGGAATGTCCGAGGATTACCGGGCCGTATCCGAGGCGGTAATCAATGTATCGATTCCCGTCAATGTCCCAGATGTGGGCCCCCTTCCCTTTCTGTACATACCGCGTGCCGTCCTCACCCCAATAACGATAATTTGAGGTCACTCCGAGGGGGATCGTCTGCTTTGCTTTGTTGAAATGCTTGGTGGATTCAGTGGCGGGCAGCATAAAAAAAACTAAGCCTCTCTGGACTTCGCTATGAAAACACTTGATCTTGCAACAGTATAAGCGGCGATAATTGTACTGTCAACACCAAAATTGCCTTTTTAATGTTGAAAAACCGCTAAAAAAGTCAATTAGATGGTGTTTTTATAAGAAATCACTCGACGCTTTCTTGTCTTTCGGACGAACCCTCAAGCATGCAAGATCTAGAAGAAAGACTCTCATTGATACGCGGCAGAATACGGGGAAGGCATGTCGCATCGATCGCAGATTTTCTGGCTATTCGATGAATATTTGGTCAAAAATCCACCGTTCTTTCAAAAAACCTTTGACTATTTCATCGAAGTCACGTAAAGTATCTAGAATAGTCCTTATCCCTACTACATGAATTAATTGGAGGTACACAATTTCCAGAAATCAGGAGATTGACGAGATTGACGTTGCCATTATCAGCATGCTGCAAGCAGACGGGCGGCGTCCGTATGCTGATATCGCTGCGGAGCTGGGTCTCGCAGCCTCAACAGTGCAGCAGCGTGCGAATCGACTCATTGACCTGGGGCTTCTGAGAATCCGTGCCGTCATCGATCCGATGACGATGGGTGTCCCGGTAATCTGTACCATTGCCATCAAAGTCGATGGTATCCGGCTTCAGGAAGCGGCCCAGGAGATCGCGCTGTTCGATGAAGTCAGCTACGTCGTGATCTGCACTGGCCCATACGACATCCTGATTGAAGTTGCCTGCCGGGATAATGATGACCTCCTGGCATTCTTATCCAATAAGCTCGCTCACGTTGATGGAATCCGTTCCAGTGAAACATTTCTGTATCTGAGAGTTGTGAAAAACACCTACCAATGGGGTCTTCCGCAGTAATTGCAAGCGATATTTCCGGCATTATCGTCCGGCAGCCGTACCCTGATCTGAGTGACTACTACGATTCTCTGTGGTAGCGCCCTACCCGGTTCAGCGTGTACTGATGTGTATTGATTCTTGAATACTCATGCCGCCAGGGCGAAAGGAAAAGCAGCAATGTCCAGCCAGATGGAAAAAGGTCTGAAGTACGCAAACGAAGATTACATCAACGAGCCAACCCGCATGTGGTTTGGCCCCTGGTATCGCAAGTCCCCATACTTTGAAGCCACCCTCCGCTACGGATGCAAAGCCTATGACATCTATAACCGGATGTACCTCCCGGCAGAATACGATGACATGGAAACCGAATACTGGGCACTGATCAACGATGTCACTGTTTGGGATGTTGGTGTCGAGCGTCAGGTAGAGATCACCGGGCCAGATGCTTTCCGTTTCATGAACTACATCACCCCGCGTGATATGACAAAATGTGCGGTCGGGCAGTGCAAGTATGTGATCCACACCACCAAAGAAGGCGGGATCATCAATGACCCCGTGCTGCTGCGCCTCGGCGAGAATCACTTCTGGCTGTCGCTTTCTAGCAGCGATGTTCTTCTGTGGGCTAAGGGTGTTGCCGTCAATTCTGGGATGGATGTGACCATCGTTGAGCCAGATGTCTCTCCCATGCAGGTGCAGGGTCCGAAGTCAAAATTTGTGATGGAAAATCTCTTCGGTGGCGATGTCCTGAAAATGGAGTATTATGAGTTGATGGAAACATCCCTTGATGATATTCCCGTCGTCATCACCCGAACCGGGTGGAGCGCTGAACTCGGCTACGAAATCTATCTCCGGGACGGCAGTCGGGGTGATGAACTCTGGGAGCGCGTCATGGAAGCCGGGCAGCCGCACAATATCCGCCCCATTGCCCCCTCCGCCATTCGCCGCGTAGAGGCGGGAATTCTCAACTGGGGGTCAGATATGACCCTCGATAACAATCCCTACGAAGTCGGGCTGGGCTGGTTGGTCGATCTGGATCAAGAAGCTGATTTTGTCGGCAAGGAAGCTCTGAAAAAGATTAAAGCCGAGGGTGTGACAAAGAAGCTGGTGGGGGTGGAATACCTTGGCGACCGGATCGAGGGATATCTAGCCGAATTCTGGCCTATCGTAGATCAGGCGGGGAATCGAATCGGTCATGCAAGCACAGCGGTCTACTCCCCTCGCCTGGAGAAGAACATCGGCTATGTGACCGTTCCTATCGAATTCGCTTCCCTGGGTACTACGGTTGTCGTCCAATCGCCGTGGGGCGATCTTGACGCCAGAGTTGCGCGTAAGCCTTTCATCGATCCGAAAAAGGATACGCCAAAGTCGTAGAATCTGCGCACGGGTGAAAAACCCGTGCGCCGCTCTTAGGGAAAACTGTCATCGCGCACAATCGGGGGCTATACGATGGTAGTTCTATCTTAATCACCTCAGTGCCCCATAGACTCTTAGGAGGAGGTAAGGCCGCATGTTTGAATCGAAGAAAAGATGGTTGGTCCTGCTTATACTTAGTGTGACCGTATTCGCCCTTCTTGCCGCCTGTAGAGCAGTCTCCGATCCACCTGAATCCGACACAACCGATGCCGGGGTAGGAGATTCGGGTACAACCACTGGCGGAGGCGAACCTGCCGCAACAACAGAACCAGTTGCTGAGGCTGGTGATGGCTCACTTCTCATTCTGGAGTGGTCAGGGTACGAGGCGACTGAGTATCCTGACTTCTTTGGCCCATTTACCCAGAAATACGCTGACAACCTTGACAGTGTCGTTGAATATAGTTTCTTTGCCGATGATGCCGAAGCCTACACCAAGATTCAGAGCGACTTTGAAGTCGACCTGACCCACCCCTGTACTTCATGGTGGAGCTTATACGTCGATGCGGGCCTGGTCCAGCCGATTGATACTTCCCGGTTGAGCAACTGGTCAAGCGTTGATCCAGGTCTGGCCGCAATGGGCCAGTTCAACGGAAAGCAGTATTTTGTCCCGTGGGACTGGGGCTACGAATCCATGACGGTTCGCAACGATCAGGTCACTGAGGTCCCGACTTCATGGGCCGATCTCTGGAAACCGGAATATGCAGGGCATATCGCCATCTGGGATAACGCCGAACAGAACTTTATCGTGACGGCTCTGACCCTCGGCATCGACCCCTGGAACGCCAGTAGCGACGAAGTGGAACAGATCAAGCAGAAGCTTCTTGAACTGAAACCCAATCTTCTGACCTACTGGGTGGACTATACAGAGACCTATGATCTCGGCACAACGGGTGGGGCGTGGATCGTTTCTGGAACCTGGCAGGATGCCTTTGCAACTATCCAATCCGATGGGTATGACGTATCCTACATCCAGCCCACCGAGGGTCGCCTGGGATGGGTCTGCGGCTATGGCATCTCTACTAGCAGCAAGAATATTGACCTTGACTACGAGTTTCTTGATGCGGCAATTGCACCTGAGTCCTCTGCTGCCCTCTCCAATACCTTCTGGTATGGTGGCTCGAACGTAGATTCCCTTCCCCTGATCGATGACTATGTTGTACAGTTCATGGAATTGGATAAACTTGATACCCTCGCGGATCGAACGGTATTCTATCAGCCACTGACAGAAGAACAACGCCAGACGATCACCACTGTCTGGGATGAAGTCAAAGCAGCGCCATAGGCTTTCCATAGCTTTTTCTAGAAAAGATACCAGAGGCTATGCCTCTGGTATCTTTAGATGAGGAGTGTAGGCCCTGTGAACAAACGAGGCCGCATCGCTGTGCTCATGCTCCCCCCAACCATCTGGCTGATAGTCCTGATGGTGCTTCCCATCGCATTGATGGCGATCTTTACTTTTCGCTCCTCCAGCTTTGGTGAAGGAAGAAACATTTTCACCGTCACCAATTACGAGGAGTTTGC
>JAHEME010000294.1 GCA_024643825.1 Chloroflexota bacterium
CCTGATCTATAAAGCCATTGGCTTGAAGTGTTCCCAGCAGGCGGTGCAGGGTACTCAGACTCAAGCCCAATTCGCGGCCCAACTCGCTGAGTGTAAGCTCCGGCCTTTCAGGTGTGAAAGCCTGGATGATCTTCAAGGCTCGTTCAACACTGCGAACTGTGCCGCTGCTCAAGCTGCACTCACCAATCTGCTACCCAAATGTGTATGTAGCGGAATAGATAGATAAACGAGATAGAGTTTCCATCTAGTGAAAGTAGCTTTCGTAGAGTGAAAGTCATCAAATGTCAGTATACAGGAATGAAAATTCAGAGTCAATACCAAAAATCCTCGTTGGGCCGATTTGATTGCTTCAAACGAATGGAGCCAGTGAAGAGGTAAACAGTCTTGACTCCACTACAGAACGATACTATACTGCGATTCATGGACTTCCGTTCTGCGAAATCTATTTCCATCTAGTGGAAGACATATGTCACAGGAACCACAGTCCGGCATGCTGGTATCCTTTACCGGCACGGGTGCGATCACAATCACTCTGGGCCAGCAGGAGACATTATGGCATCCAGCGTAAGGTCCGCATCATCTGAACGAGAAGGGAAGGAGTACGTTCGTACGTTTCTCTTCTCTATGAAGATTGATTCCCCGCTGGCGCAACTGCACATCGTTACCAAAGTAGTTGGCATCCTCCTCCTCTCTTTGATCGTTGTCCGGCTGATGGACATGAATAATCCTGACCCGGCAGGCACGATTGTTCTGGCTGTGTTCAGCCTGGCTGCACTCCTTCTCGGCGGTGTCATCGGCTGGTTGTTTCGCTCGTATCTTGTTGTGCTCTTCCCAATGCTCACTACCCTGTTTATCACATGGATCGTATTTAACCCGGACCCCGGCACGCGAGTCCTCGTTCACCTTCCTGTCTATGATGGAACGATCACACTGGCGCTCTCATTAAGCTTGGCGGTGCTGGTGATCACCCCGATCCTCTATTTTCGGTTCACCCGTGAGATCTTCTGGGGCCTGGTCATTGGCATAGCCCTGGCGGTGCTCCTAGCTCGGATAGGCCTCAACCCCAGACTGGTAATTGGCGAAGTAGCCTTCTTCCATCCGCTGGCCCTGATCATCTCGGACAAAAGCCTCATCGTGGCGATCACTAAGGTCTTTGGCTATGCAACGATGGTCCTGATCTCGCTGGTGCTGGTGATGACTACACGCGATGCCGAAGTCATCGGAGTGCTCCGTCAGGCAAGGACACCCTACTCAGTGAGCTTCTTCACTTCGGTGATGTTACGCAGCCTCAGTATGGCGGTGCTTGACTACGGAACCATTCGACAAGCCCAGGTTGCGAGGGGCGTGGCTCTCAGGCGCAAGAGCATCTTTGGCAAGATCCTCGATCTGGCCCGCATATCCGTCCCCCTGATCGTCACTATGATCCGACGCTCAACCGAGTTCGGGGATGCGGCAATGGCACGTGGCATGACGAATTTCTCCAACCAGCCATCGACATTCCGAGAAACACGTCCCATCCGCGCACTCGACATCCTCCTGATGATCTTTTTCGGCGCGCTGGCACTCCTTGTGCTGGGGCTTCACCTAAACCTGAGCCATATCCTTGGAATCAACATCGCCAGCTTACTCTAAAAAGGCAGGGGCTTCTGTGAAAGCCATCGACATCCGTGAACTTCATTGGCGCTACCCAGCCTTTGTCGGCAGCGATAATCCCTGGGCACTGCGCGGTGTGAATCTGGAAGTGGAACAGGGAGAATTCTTTGGGATCACTGGCCCCAGTGGGGCTGGCAAGACGACCATCTGCAAGTCCATCCTCGGTCTGATCCCGCATGCAGTAAAGATCCCCTTCCGGATGGTCAACCACCATATTCGTGGCACAGTCTCCGTCCTTGGCGAAACGACCACCGAGATTGATGAACAGGCGAATCAAAGCCCCGACAGCGGGGAATCGCTAGGGGAAGTGCAGGGCGTCGGCATGATGTCACCGCGTGTCGGCATGGTGTTTCAAGACCCTGAGAACCAGTTTCTCAAGATGAGCTTGCTGCACGAAGTTTCCTTCGGATTGCAGCTCCTTCACCTCTCTCCTGATGAAATCGAGCGGCGCGTACAGGAGGCGCTGGAGATGGTGGGGCTGGGCCACCTGTGGCCGCTGGCTGAGTATCTGCATCCAACGGATCTCTCAGGGGGGCAGAAGCAGCGCGTGGCGATCGCCTCTTTTCTGGCGATGCGTCCAGGCGTGCTCATCCTGGACGAACCCACCAGTGACCTCGACCCTCAGGGGAAGCTAGAGGTCTGCGAAACCACCGACCGGCTCAAGCAAATGCACAATCTGACGGTGATCCTGGTGGAACAGGACCCAGAGGTGCTGGCTACCTTCTGCGACCGGATCGCCCTGGTGAACGAAGGGCGTGTCGAGATGGTCGATGAGCCGCATAAGTTCTACGCGAACATGGACATGCTCCACACCAAAGGGATCTACACGTTTGAAGTCTCGCGCATTGCTTACGGCGCGAAAGAGCACTTTCAGGATCGCATCCCAACGACGGTGGCGGACGCTATCGAGATCCTGCCGGATCATGTGGATGAGAAGACTGTGCCGCGGGATGTCCCTTCGGAGGGCGAGGTGCTCATCGAAGTGGAAGACCTCTGGTTCCGATACGATGACGGAACCCTGGCGCTCAAAGGCGCAGACCTGACTCTGCGGCGCGGCGATTTCCTTGCCCTGCTGGGCAATAATGGCAGCGGAAAAACCACCCTGGCAAAGGTTCTAAACGGCCTCCATGAGCCCTGGAAGGGAACCGCACGTGTATTGGGCATGGATATCACCAACCCCAGGATGCGTAAACAACTCCCCCATTTTGTGGGCTATGTGTTTCAGAATCCCGATCATCAGATGTTCACCCGACGAGTCTATGATGAGGTTGCCTACGGACTGCGGAATATGGGCATCAAAGGCGACGAGCTTGACGACCGGGTTACAGAGGCGCTGACGGCTGTCGATCTGCTGGACAAACTGGAAGAAGATCCCCTCTTCCTCGGCAAAGGGCAACGGCAACGGCTGGCAGTTGCTTCGATCCTGGCGATGAAGCCTGAAATCATCATCGTGGACGAGCCAACCACTGGCCAGGATTATCGCATGGTCACGAGTATTGTGAAGCTGCTCCGTGAGCTGCATCAACAGGGCCGAACCGTGCTGATCATCACCCATGATATGACTCTGGTCGCCGACCACTGCTTGCAAACGGCTGTCATGCTAGACGGGAAAACGGTGTTCACCGGAAGTCCCCGTGAATTGTTCTCCCATACGGATGTGGTTGCCGCCACACGACTTCGCGTACCGCAAGCAATCGCTACCAGCTGCGCGATTCGTGAACAGCAGCCGGAGTTCCCGTTATTGCTGAATGTAGAAGAATGGCTGGCGGCACTTCACGAACAAACTGAGAAGCCTTCTCTAACCTGAACGGAAGAGAGCCTGTCGAACCTGCTGGCATCGCCTTACATGCCACAGACGAAAATCGGGCCGAAAGGGGGTGGGGAGCGGAGCAAACCTAGTCGATGGAGGGTTCTGTGATCGTGCATGAACCCAATCAAGCTACAGTGTTTCCTGCATAGTTAGACGCAACGCCGAGCAATCGGTATGCGCAAGGAGGGAGAAACCATGGCAGTAGCAACTCATCGAGATGAATACGGGTTACGATGGAATCCCAATCCACCGGTCACCGTGGCTAAACTTGTGACCGTCGCGTTGGCAGCAGGTGTTTACACGATCCTATCGTGGCTGGGCGTGATCGGATTACCAATGGGGATTGTCGGAGTGTCGGCACTGTTTGTCGCCATTGGCTTCGGCATACCTTTCGTCATGTGGTTCGGCGTGTGGGGCCTGCTGATAGGTTACATCGGCTCCTTCCTGGGAGCCGGCCTTCTGTCGGGCTTACCTTTCCTTGTCGCTCTTCCCTTCGCTTTTGTGGACATCATTCAGTTCGGCATTCCCCTGCTGGGCTACCGCCTACTCGCATCGAGATTCGGCGTTCACCCTCTGGGCAAAGATATCTACACAGGCAAAGGATTTCTGTTCTTTCTCATCTTTGGTGTGATCCTCCCCAATGGGCTCGGTGCCCTGTATGGGGTCTCTGTTCTCAGGGCGGTTGGCTTTGTTCCACCTGAAGCCTGGGGACTTGCCGTGATCGGGTGGTGGATCGGCAACATGGTCATCAGCGCGATCATTGCCCCAATCCTGTTGCGAACGGTGACGCCAATCATCGAGCGGTACGGTCTGACCTGCCACGGGTGCATCACATAGCAAGTACATTCCATCCACTGCGAGGGAGTGCCTTTCGGGGCACTCCCGACCATAATCTTCGACCCTGTTTGTCAGGAGCATCTTGCAGATGGATCAACAATCTATTGATAGATACAAAGTGGCAGATCGTCAGTATCTCTGTGCTACAACCCCCTATGCCAAGGATATTGTTGTCGCAGAATCCCATGACTGCACCATCTATACAGCGGATGGACGCGAATTCCTGGACCTGATCGCAGGGATTGCCGTGTGCAATGTGGGCCACTGCAACCCTGAAGTTTCCGCTGCTATAAAGGAGCAGGTTGACAAGTCTCTTCACACGATGGTGTACGGAAAGTTTGTCGTCCCGCCTCAGGTGGATGTAGCGGAACTGATCGCCGGGATCGCGCCCCCCGGGCTCACGACCACCTTCCTCACAAACAGTGGCACCGAGGCAATTGAAGGCGCGCTTAAACTGGCGCGCAAGTATACAGGCCGCACCCGATTCATTACGATGGAGCGGGGCTTTCATGGCCGCACATTCGGTTCGCTTTCTGTAACCTGGAGAGAAGTCTACCGGAAGCCTTTTGAGCCTCTGCTGCCTGATGTTCAGTTCATACCCTATAACGACCTAGATGCCGCGCGCAAGGCGATCACCGAAGAAGTGGCGGCTGTCATC
>JAHEME010000295.1 GCA_024643825.1 Chloroflexota bacterium
CAAGGTTTCTGTGCCAATCACCAGTGCATTGTCGATCATCCCGGCCTTGATCTGCGCTGAGGCCATCCCCAACGCGAAGATGAATCCGCTGCAAGCTGCGAGCAAGTCAAATGCCCCTGCTTTTGTCGCGCCAAGACGATCTTGAATAAGGCAGGCGGTCGCAGGAAATAAATAAGCAGGGGAAGATGTGGCGACAAGCACTAGATCAATATCAGCGGGGTTCAAATTGGCATGGGCCAGTGCCTTCCGGGCAGCTCTCACGCCGAGGGTAACAGTAGTATCCCTATCGTCAGCAATCCTTCTCTCAGCAATTCCTGTTCTCTCTCTGATCCAGGCATCATTGGTGTCGACCATCTTTTCAAGGTCGAAGTTGGTTAATATCTTCTCTGGAATCTCGGTCCCCCAGCCGACAACGTGGGCGTATCGGCGATCACCACCTGGGCGTAGGTCCGTCCGTTTCTTATTTGCCATTGTCATACCGGCCAATGATCAGGCAGGCGTTATGCCCGCCAAACCCGAACGAATTGGACATAGCATATTGGACATCGAGTTTGCGAGCATTGTTTGGAGTGTAGTTCAGATCGCACTCTGGGTCAGGTACGGCATAGTTAATTGTAGGAGGGATAGTTCCTGTCTCAACTGCCTTCGTGCAAAAGATCGCTTCAATCGCTCCCGCAGCACCTAATAGATGGCCTGTCATGCTCTTTGTGGAGCTAATGGCTACATCATAAGCAGACTCACGGAAGACCTGTTTGACGGCAAGAGTCTCCGATCTGTCGTTAAGTTGGGTACTTGTGCCGTGGGCATTTAGATAGTTGACCTGACGTGGAGAAATCCCGGCATCCGAGAGCGCAGCTCTCATAGCCAGAATCGCTCCTTCGCCATTTTCTTGGGGTGCGGTAATATGATATGCATCGGCTGAAGCGCCATAGCCGACAACTTCCCCGTAAATTCTCGCATTGCGCTCTTTGGCGTGCGCCTCGCTCTCGAGGACGAGAACACCACCACCTTCTCCTGCTACAAACCCGTCTCGTTCCTTATCAAAGGGACGCGAGGCGCGCATTGGATCATCGTTGCGTTGCGAGAGCGCGCCCATATTGCTGAAACCTGCCATTGCCAGCTTGTTGACACCTGCCTCAGCCCCGCCTGTTAATACAATGTCAGTGATGCCTCGGCGAATCATCTGTGCTGCTTCGCCAATTGCATTATTCCCTGATGCACAGGCAGTTGCGATGCTCATGTTCGGCCCACGGAAGCCCATCTCAATAGCGATTTTTCCTGGGGCAGTATCAGGCAGCATCATAGGTACGAGATGGGGACTAATGTGGCGTGGTCCATCGCGGAACATGCGCTCGGCTTCTTCAATGAGCGTATTGACTCCGCCAATTCCCGTACCAAGAATGACGCCAACTCTATCTTTGTTAATAGTGTCGAGATTCAGTTGTGAGTCATTCACTGCCCGAATTGCTGATGCCATAGCGTAATGGGTAAAGCGATCCATACGCCGGGCCTCTCGTGCACCGAATTCAGCAACAGCATCAAAGCCCTTTACCTCGGCGGCGAAATGTGTTTTGAGGTCTGAGGCATCAAAGACTGTGATTGGCCCAACGCCAGAGACTCCATTGATCAGTGCATCCCATGTCGATTGAACTTCGTTACCTAGAGGGCTGACCATGCCCAGCCCTGTAATGACAACTCGTGTTTTATGCATACAATCCTTCCCTCTTAGCTGTTTTCAGCAGTAATAACCCACCAGAATCCCAAAGATACGCTTGGTTTAAGTTTCCACGATGGTAGAACGGACGCTATAATCCCAGCGATCCGCCAGATCGTATTCTGCACAAAGTGCATACTCTATGGGCATCATCATTCAAAGGCATAACTGTAAGCTACCTAAATCCATTGGTCAAGATCTATTATGATTCTGATAACCGGTGCGACCGGTTTTGTCGGTCGGCGGCTCATCTCAGTCCTTGCGTCAGACGCTGATCTTCAGATACGTGTTCTGCTCAGAGCAGGGGTAGGGGCAGATCACCTCCCAAGAAATGTTCCCGTTCATCTGATGATGGGCGAACTCTCTGATCGCGACTCACTTCTGGCTGCTATGGATGGGGTGCATACCATATTCCATCTTATAGGGACTGACACACGGGGGCGTCATACAGACCTTGAGGGGGTTGATATTGCGAGCACCCGGGCACTGGTAGAAGCGGCTCTTGCCGCAAGAGTGGGGCGGTTGATCTATGTTAGCCGCATAGGTGCGGATAGAGCCTCTGCATTCCCGATGCTGCGTGCCAAAGGGGAGATCGAGGACATTATCCGAGGGAGTGGTTTGAGCTACACAATTCTTCGATCAAGCGTTCTCTTTGGGCAGGGGGATCGTTTTACCGAGAATATGGCAATGTTGATCCGTTCTTTTCCCGCATACTTTGTGCCGGGTGATGGGGACTCTACGTTCCAGCCACTGTGGGTAAATGATCTGGCGACATGCCTGGCAATGTCGCTGGAAGATCTCGATCTCATTGATGCTATTATCTCTCTTGGAGGCCCAGAGATTCTCACATATCGCCGCATTGTCATGCGGGTCATGCACACTATCAAGAGCAGCCGACCTATCGTCGGAGTGCCGCTGCTTGCGCTTCAAGGTGTCGGCTGGTTTCTTGATGGCCTATTTGCGCGATGGCCTTTTACAGAGCGTTGGATTGAACTGCTTGCAGCGAATCAGACTGCCGATCTGGGCATGATTGAACGTCACTTTGGCTTTCGCCCTTCAGCGCTGGATGTGGCCGTCCTGGAGCAATATATGAGGGGGCGGGGTTACCCTCTTGCGCTGCTCCGTTACATAGTAACCTCTCGATGGTAGGGGGGATTCCCATTTCCGGGCAACGGCATTTCGTCACAGGAATGGCGGCATTATGTGGCCGTTTCCGTTCATTTTACATGTGACCAAAATGCGTCTCCGATGGGCCTGATCGGGAAAATCGTCACGGGTTTTGTGACTCCAGCGGAGAATGGGGACGATCAGGGTATCGGGATCGACTCGGAGCGTGTGTCCAGGCAAGTATAAAAAGGAGCGAAACCCTTTGCCCGTTTTTTCGAATAGCGCACTGTAGGCGAAGTCTTTTTGTGTTCGTTATGCGCATGTTATACTGTGGCGTAGTTTCCAATCTGAGGATATTTCATGCTCACTGGGAAGAAACTGGCCTTTGTTGGTAGTGGTGTCATGGCAGAAGCCATGATCAAAGGGTTGCTCCGTCAGGAATTGGTTGATTCTGAGCAGATCATTGCTGCTGGCCCGCGCGATGACCGAGGCCGGGAGCTATCTGATCGCTACGGGATTCTGAGCACGGTCAACAATCGCGAGGCTGTTGATCAATGTGATATTGTTGTTTTGTCTACAAAACCTCAGGTGGTCAGCCAGGTTCTTGTTGATCTCAAAAAGGCTATCGTCTCCGATGCGCTGGTGCTCTCGATCCTGGCAGGGGTTCCCATTGCAACTCTGTCTGCGGGCCTTCGCCATAAGGGGATTGTACGGGCTATGCCAAACACACCAGCCCAAATTGGGATGGGAATAACCGTCTGGACAGCTACTGCTGATGTAGACCTTGGGCAGCTTGAGCAGACCGCTACGATTCTAGGTGCGCTCGGTGAGGCTGTCCATGTAGAACATGAGAATTTTCTAGACATGGCGACGGCTCTTAGTGGGACTGGCCCTGCATACGTCTTGCTTTTCATGGAAGCTATGATCGATGCAGGTGTGCATATGGGTTTCTCACGGCGAATTTCTGAGCGGCTTGTTCTTCAAACCATGCGGGGAACCGTTGAATATGCCCGTCAGTCGCCGAGGCATCCTGCAACTCTTAGAAATGAAGTTACCTCCCCAGGGGGAACGAGTGCTGAAGCCCTATATCAACTGGAAAAAGGCGGCTTGCGGACGGTACTTTCAAGGGCGGTTTGGGCAGCGTATCAGCGATCCGTTGCACTTGGAGAAGATCAACTGAGGCGTATGTTGAATGATCTAGAATCGGACTCATAGGGATCGTTGCTGGCAGCATGCCAAATGCCGTTTGTGAAATAGTGGGCAAATCGGACGAACTTAGATAGAATTCAAAATAATCTGCAACTATGACAAAGCCAACTATGATTGGATTGGGTTTGTAACCCATACTCGACACTCTCGACCGAATATCCTGCTCAAATTGAGGTTCTGAGATTGGCGAGGTAGCGAAGGTTGAAATCACATCATTACCTGGGAGACACTATGGCAACCGATATCTCCAAAGATCTAACCAAACAAATCAAAACCCAAATAGAACAGTTCAAGCCTGCGGCAAGCGTTTCCAACATCGGTGAGGTACTGGAAATCGGGGACGGAATTGCAAAAGTATCCGGGTTACCGGAAGTACGCATGCAGGAACTTGTAGAGTTTGAGAATTCAACACTCGGCATCGCCTTCAATCTGGAGGAGGGGGAAGTCGGTATCATCATCATGGGCGAGTATGCGGACATTCCAGAGGGAAGCCGTGTGCGCGCAACCGGGCGTCTTGCGTCCATTCCGGTTGGCAATGCGATGGTCGGGCGTGTCGTAGATGCACTGGGTCGCCCAATTGACGGTAAAGGTTCACTTGACCTCACCGAGTATTACCCAATCGAGCGTATCGCTCCCGGTGTAATCGAGCGTCAGAACGTAACCCGACCGCTGCAAACTGGGATCAAGGCCATCGATGCCATGACTCCAATCGGGCGTGGGCAGCGAGAGCTCATCATTGGTGACCGTCAGACTGGTAAGACCGTCATTGCCCTTGATACCATCATTAATCAGAGAGATGAAGACGTAATTTGCATTTACGTCGCCATCGGGCAGAAGCAGGCACAGATCGCGCGTGTTCAAGGGATTCTTGAGCAGCACGGCGCAATGGATCACACAATCATTGTGTCCGCCAGCGCTGCT
>JAHEME010000296.1 GCA_024643825.1 Chloroflexota bacterium
CGAACAAAAGATTGACGTGCGGCTTTCTGCGATAGCGGCCCACAACCAGAATGGAGAATTCATCGGGGCTGACATAAAAATTCGTGGAGCCGAGAAGTCAGACGGTGATCAGCAAGCTCCAGCCAACCACGATGATGCGATGGTATCTTACATTCAGCAGTTGGGTAAGGAACCCACTGCCGCAGGGGAGGAGAGTGAGCGTGCTGCATCCCTCCTGCTTTATTTCCAGGCACAGATCCAGGCTCTCTACGTACTTCTTTCGCGTATGGGCGGCCCGCGCATTGTAACATCTCTTGAAGCCGTTCTCGTGAAGACAATCAGTAAGGGTGCCTGGCCGATGGCTGTTCTCGGCGGGCACGTCACTGCGGATGAGGGCGAGGTTCCTGACGACGCTTATCTTGAACTGCTTCGCGCGGTCATCCGTTTTGGAATCAATATTGTTGGTCGCGCGGCCCTGGTTCGCGAGATGCAAGCTGTTGACGACAACATAGCCAACCATGCTCAGGAAGCTGCGGAAGAAGCAGGTCTCCGACAGTTTCTTGATTGAAATATCCCTGAGCGAGTTTCACGGCAATCACATAGATTCAGGAGAATGATATGCATACAGAACAGGATCGAAACCTTCGGATAGCAGGCCAGGTTGCCATTGCTGTGTGTCTCTTGATGTTCATCCTCTATCTGAAGCCAGTGACAGATTTCGTCGGGGGTACTACGATCCTTTGGATTTACGACATCTCTCTTCCATTCATGGCGCTCATTGGGGCGATTGTGGCGTTTGTGATTGGTCGCTCCTTCGGGGCCGGTGAGATTCTGCGGGCCATCTGGATCGGTATCGCTCTGGGGCTTCTGCTCTGGGCGTTCGGCGAAGGACTGTGGGCGTACTTCGAACTGTCTACCGGGGAGGTCCCTGATCTGTCCATCGCCGATGCCGTATGGTTGTTGGGCTACATTCCGTTTCTTGCAGCGCTCTTATTGCGCTATCGATCTCTTCAGGTTACTCCGGAACGAGGGACTCTGATCACTATTGTGGTTGTTTTTGTCGCTCTGATGGTGGTGCTTATTGTCTTTGTAGTGACCCCAATTGTAACTGATACCTCAATGAGCGTACTGGAGCGTATCATCTACGTCATTTATCCAATTATGGACTTCAGCCTGACCATGATTGCACTGCTCGTTCTTCTGATCCTGCTGGGAGGTCAGCTTTCCCGACCATGGATTTTCGTGGCTTCCGGGCTTCTGCTTCTGGGGATTGCGGACTTGATTTATGCCGTGGCCTCCTGGCAGGGACTTTATGAGACTGGCGAAGCAGTGAATTTGATCTCCGCGCTGAGTGACATACCATACTACTTCTCGTATGTGATCATCTCCTTCGGGATTTATGTGCAGGCGCGGTTGCAGAAAGTCTTGTAGGCTCCCTCTCCCATGGCAAGCCCCACAGGCGTGGGGCTTTTTGCTTCCTCCTCCTATGCTTGTTACTTTTGTCACATCGAATGGGATGTTCGACACATGTATCCCTGGGATATTTACCCCATAATCGGGATGTCTGGCTTCGTTTCAATATTCCGGAGGCCCTATGCGATGGTCTCGATGGATAGCGGCTTTTGTAGCCTTGGGGATCAGTCTGTTGGCCGGGGTGAATATCGCTCTGGCGCAGGAGGCCGATCCACCGCCCCCCTCTGACGAAGCATGTATTGTCTGCCATACCGGTGCTCTCGAAGGCTACGTCACTTTTGGCGATGGAAGCCGGGTGCTGGCTCATCTGCCCCCCGATCTGCTGGATGCTTCGGCGCATGGGCGATCTGGCAACGCAGATGCTCCACTGAAGTGTACGGCCTGTCACGGCGATTACACCTTCCCGCATGAGGCAACCTATCAGAGTCCGCGCGATCTTCGGCTGCGGTGGAACGAAACCTGCGAGGGATGCCATACGGTGCAGTCCGATCTCACCAGCGACAGCACCCACGCACGCGCGCGACTGGCGGGGAACAATAATGCCGCCGTGTGCGTCGATTGCCACGGGGCGCACAATGTGCATAACCCCGCCGACTCACGTCCGGAGATATCACGTACCTGCGGGCAGTGTCACAGCGCGATCTTCACAATCTACAGCCAGAGTATCCACGGTGCGGCCCTGCTGGATGAGGGCAACCCGGATGTGCCTACGTGCATCGACTGCCACGGGGTACACAACATTCAGGACCCGACCACCAATCTCTTCCGGCTGCGGTCGCCGCTGCTGTGCGCCAACTGCCACGCCAATGAAGAATTGATGAGCAAGTACGGCATCTCGACCAACGTGTTCGATAGCTACGTCTCCGACTTTCACGGCACGACAGTCACGCTGTTTGAACGGGAAGACCCGAACGCCGAGGTCAACAAAGCAGTGTGCTACGACTGCCACGGGGTGCATGACATCAAGGCCCCCACGGATGCGCAGTCGAGCGTCCTGCGGGAGAACCTGCTGCAAACGTGCCGCAAGTGTCACCCGGATGCTACCGCTGACTTCGCTTCTGCGTGGATGGGCCATTACGCGCCATCCCCCGACCGCTACCCGCTGGTCTTCTTCGTCGATCAGTTCTACAAGTTCTTCATCCCGGCAGTAGTGGGGTTCATGGTGTTCGTGATCCTGACCGATATCTATCGTCGCATCCGGCAGGGACTTCAAAGC
Source organism: Chloroflexota bacterium (assembly GCA_024643825.1). Classification (GTDB taxonomy): domain Bacteria; phylum Chloroflexota; class Anaerolineae; order Aggregatilineales; family UBA3940; genus JAHEME01. The sequence goes on from JAHEME010000296.1 coordinate 2,669, forward strand.
CGCCGACCTGAGGGAGGTGAGTCATGACAACCGCCCAAGCGACACACCCGACGGACGAGGGCATTCCCCGATTCTCGACGGTGCAGCGTCTTCAGCATATTCTGATGCTGGTTACATTCACCGGGCTGGCGCTGACAGGCCTGCCGCAGAAATTCTCAGCGCAGGGTTGGGCGATTTCGATGCTGGATTTATTCGGTGGCATCGAGTTTGTTCGGATTATCCACCGCGTCTTCGCCACCGGGATGATGTTTGGCGTGATCGTCCACCTGATCGATACCCTGTATCGCCTGACCGTGATGCGGCAGCGACCTCACATGCTGCCGCGCGTCAGTGACTTCACCGATCTGGTGAAGGTCATTGCCAACAATCTGGGCCTGCGCGTAGAGCGCCCTCAGATGCCGCGCTTCAACTTTGAAGAGAAGCTCGAATACTGGGCGTTCGTGTGGGGGACAGCCATCATGGTGCTGACCGGGTTCATGTTGTGGAACCCTATTGCTACCACGCGCCTGCTGCCCGGTGAAGCGATCCCCGCGGCGAAGACCGCGCACGGCGCGGAGGCTATCCTCGCAGTGATCGCCATCCTGACATGGCACTTTTATAGCGTACATCTGCGGCACTTCAACAAGAGCATGTGGACGGGCAGGCTGGACCGTCATGTGATGGAAGAGGAGCACGGCCTGGAAATGGCCGATATCGAAGCCGGAAACGTGCAGCGACCTCCAGGCCAGACCGTGTACCAGAAGCGCATGCGCTTCTTCCTGCCGATTGCTGTCGTGCTAACACTGCTGTTGATTGCGGGCCTGATCTGGTTCGTGAGCTTTGAGAGCACCGCAATTCAGACGATCCCCGCGTATTCTGTGCCCCTGAACTGATATTCTTGATGCAACGTGCAGGCGGAGCTCCCCCGCCTGCTTTCGATTCTCGGTCGTGGGACGTTCGCCCCATGCCCTGATGGGGTGCATACCGGATAGACTTCCGGGTGGCCAGACGATACACTGAGATCAGAAGAACATCGGCGCTGGTGGTGACTGGCGCCGCGCCTGAAAAAGGCGCGTTCTCCGTGCGGCGGCGGCGGACTCAGTGGCGGGGGTCCGCCGCCAATGATTCCCCTTCCTTTGATTCGTGCAGATTCCTCGATAAATGTAGGGTTTTTCCCCATTCCCAATGGTCTCAGATTGGCTATGATGGTCATATCACTGATGATAATCCTACATTCTGAAGAACGTAGGATTATGGAACTTCATGAAAGGCAGTCTCCCCATGGAAAATCCCAAAGGCCTCTCCGATTGGACGGTTCTGGTTGTGGATGATGACGCCCTCTGTCTGGAGATCGTAACGAATGTATTGGGACACTATGGCGCAACCGTACATACTGCTGCGAACGGGCAGGAAGGGCTGGACGTTGTTCAACAGGTGAATCCAACTCTCGTCCTCGCCGATCTCTCCATGCCAATTCTAGATGGCTGGGAAATGCTCAAGCAACTGCGGGCGAATCCACAGACGAGGAATATTCCTGTGGTTGCGCTGACAGCGCATGCACTTGCTGGCAACCGGGAACGTGCCTTGAGCGGCGGCTTTCAAGAGTATCTTACCAAACCATTCAAACCGAGCGGCCTTCTGGCTAACCTGCTACAGGCAATGGAATACGCATCGTCAGTTGGCAAAGAGTAGCAGGCACCAAATTGGGGGGATCGAAGAAAAGGCCCCCTGCACGGTGGGTCTTTTGATTCAATCCGCACCCCGTCGCCCGTCAGGTGATGAGAGAGCATTTGTGTTTGCGTGGTACATCGGGTTGAATGTAGGGGATTTCCCCATTTCCACCAGTTTCACATAGACTATGATGAGTCAACCATCATAGCTTTCATCACAAAGGTAGGAATCTTCATGAGTAATTCAATGAACACCCCCAAAGATGTCACCCAGTGGAAGGTTCTCATTGTGGATGATGAACCCGACAGTGTAGATATTGTGGCCCAGGTGCTTCGCCATTATGGGGCCACTGTCGCTACTGCTACGAATGGGCAGGAAGGGCTGGATGCGGTTCAGCAGGTCATACCGACCTTCATCCTTTCCGATCTCTCCATGCCGATTGTCGATGGATGGGAAATGCTCAAGCAGTTGAAGGCGAACCCGCGCACGAAGGACATCCCCGTGATTGCGCTGACGGCTCACGCGATGACGGGTGACCGCGAGCGTGCCCTGGGGGTCGGCTTTCACTACTACATGACCAAACCATTCCGACCACGCACCTTGCTAACCGATCTACTGAGTCTGCTCGACC
>JAHEME010000297.1 GCA_024643825.1 Chloroflexota bacterium
AGCGCAAAAGGCGGTGATCGGGACGGCGGTTGGTGGTCTGGCCCTGATCGGGATTGGCGTTGGGACGCTGCTGTGGCCCACGCGCGATCTGGTGGTGAGCTTCGCCGGGACGTTTGCCGTGATCGTGGGTGTCGCCATGTTGACCCCCGGTGTGATGGTGATCGGGATGAAACTGGCGGGGCCACTGACCGGGCGGTTGTGGGGAGCACTGGGACGGATGGCCCCCCGCAACGTGGTGAACTCCCTGAGCCGCACCGCGATTGCGGTGGCTGCGCTGATGGTCGCCGTAGCGGTCACGATTGGCGTATCGGTGATGATCGGCAGCTTCCGCAACACGGTGGTAGTGTGGCTCACACAAACCCTGCAAGGCGACATCTACATCTCTGTGCCGGGTGGGACTGCTTCTTCCCCATCAACGCCGATTGATCCTGCGGTGCTGGATACGCTTCAGGGATGGCCGGGGATCGCGCGGGTGGATACGCTGCGGGCGACGACCATCGATTCACCGGATGGGCCGATTGACGTATCCGCCTTTGAGAACCCGGATGATCCTAACGAGACGCTGTACTACTCACGCGAAATCCCGGTAGAGAACGTCTGGGAAGCGATGCAGGGCGGCGGGGTGCTGGTCTCTGAGCCGCTGGCACGCCGTTTAGGGCTGCCCATGCACGGGGGGCACATCGTACTCTATACCGATGCGGGAATTCACGAATTCCCCATCCTGGGTATCTTCTACGATTATGCCTCCAGCGCGGGCGTGGTGCTGATGGCCCAGAACGTGTATCAATCCCTGTGGGACGATCAGACGATTACGGCAGTGGCGCTGCGGCTGGAGCCGGGCCAGAACGTCGATGCGGTGGCGGCAGACCTGCGGGAAGCGTTTGCGCCGATTCAGCAGATGAGCGTCAATCCGAACCAGGCATTGCGGGCGAATGTACTGGCGATCTTCGACCGGACGTTCGCGATCACGGGAGCCTTGCAGATGCTGGCGACGATTGTTGCGTTCGTCGGGGTGCTGAGTGCGCTGCTGAGTCTACAACTGGAGAAACAGCGCGAACTGGGCATTCTGCGGGCGGTGGGGCTGACAACGCGCCAACTGTGGCAGCTTACACTGCTGGAAACCGGGTTGATGGGCACGGTTGCCGGGATTCTGGCGATGCCGACCGGGTACGCGCTGGCGTTGATCCTGGTGTACATCATCAACCGGAGGGCGTTTGGCTGGACGCTGCAAATGCAGGTTTTGCCGATGCCCTTCCTGACCGCGCTGCTGGTGGCGGTGAGCGCTGCGCTGCTGGCGGGGATTTATCCCGCCCGACGGATGAGCCGGATGATCACAGCGGATGCGATTCGCTTCGAGTGATCAGTGATGGGTGATGAGTTTTGTGCGTCGGCGATTCGGGGATGCCTGTGCATTCAAGATCGACGATGGTCAGAACTCATCAAGGCCGCGAGATATTCGGTTGACCTGTGTGATGGCGGATCGTGCCATGTATGGGAACAGTCAGGACAGCAGGTTGGGCACAGGCCCAGGGCAACCGGCAACCAAAGGTTGCTCAGGTTGCCAGTACGATTGCCTATCGTACCGACAAACTGCTGTGTGTGTGACGCGCCGGGCATGAAGCGCGCGACACCTTCCGCGGAGACTCCGTGTTACTGGAATGTGGACAGCGCCAGCCCTCCTATCCTCTGGGTGAGGAATCGGCGACGAATCGCGCTGCCAACGCCCTGGCTCCGTGGTGGGAAGCCTGACTGACCTGCCTCCTTTTTCGCGTGTGGTGCGACCTGCCTCGTACACCCAGTACGAGGCGTCCACAGTCACAGGCGGGGTGCGGGGAGGGAGCCAACGGGGAAACAGCAACCATGCTGTCTCCGGGATGGTGGCTCGCTGATCTGGCGGATCAGCCCCCGCGAGATTTGGCATGCGTTCTGGCCTCACCCTGAACGTCGCTGCGCTCGGTTCTTTCCCTCTCCCGGTGGGAGAAGGAAAAACGTTTGCGTTGGGAGTGGTCTCGATTGCCGAGATGCAAGGGCATGGCACGCCATGCCCCTACGGGCGGGTTAACAAGAACGCATGTTCGTATCATTAGTATACAATGGGGATGAGAAAATGTCACTTGATCATTTGATCAATCCATCACGGATATAGATTTGAGTACAAAACAGCGAAATTAAGACTCATCGAAACGCGATTTGGGTTGGATTTCGGTTAGCGAAAAGCGGTGGTCTGGCTCATGCAGACAGGATGGTATGCTATACTGAGCGCACAGAAGGATTGCCGGAAAGGAGTGGGAATGTCCGAAGTTACTTTTTCCGTTGACGAGGAACTTTACGAAACGCTGAAGATGGCGGCCAGCCTGCGCGGGGTTTCGATAGATGCACTGCTACGCGAGATGCTGACGGAGCCGCTGGACGAACTGCGTGCCCGTATGAATGACCCGATGATCGGCATGTTCAAGAGTGGGCGTGGCGACCTCTCCGAACATGATGAGGAAATCCTGCAAGCCGGGTGGAAGCCGGATTAACGAGCGTGGAGTCGCTCCTCGACACAAGTTTCCAGCTGGCTGTGCTAGATCAGGACGACCGAAACCATGCTGTTTCGCGGCGGCACTTTGTCGCACTCCCCGGTAAGCTACTGCTGCCTGCGGTCATCCTGCCGGAACTGATGTATCATCTCAACAGCATCGGCGGAACCCATGCCGTGATCAAGGGACTGCGTACGATTCAGGCCGGGCGGCTAGAAATTGTCGAACACCAGGCAGCAGACTACCATCGGGCGACAGAGATTCTAGAGAACTACAGTGATAGTCGTATTGATTTCGTGGATGCCTGCATCATGGCGCTGGCTGAACGATTGACGATCACGCGCATTCTCACCTTCGACCGCCGAGACTTTGGACTATACCGCCCAGCCCACTGCGAGTATTTTGACCTGCTGCCCTAACAACGCTGCTCCCCTGCGGATATAGTTTTAGGTTCAAAATCGTGAGTTAAGAATCATCGCAATTAGTTTTCGCCATTGTTCGTAGCCCTGACGGAAGCGAGTTTTCCAATCCCCCACAAAGTAGTGTTGACATCTAAATTGACAGACGCATAGTGATCAGAGTGTGATGATCTCTTTTCAATCGATGATGCGACAGCCGCAAAGCAGCAATGGAACTAGCAACTGTTTTTCAATCAATACTCATCACGGTAGGTCTGGTGGTCAGTGGCATCCTCTTCTATTACTCATGGTTTCGCTATGACGAAATCGTTGATTTCACATACCGCCTGAACAAGTCCAATCCAACCTTCCTGCACTACAACAAATTCTCTTTTAGTTGGACGACGAAGTTGTTGTACAAGCTGGAGCCGACACTTGCCCTTGCTGCATGTACCGGGCTGGCAATCACCAAGTTCACAGATGTCCCATGGTCAAGCAGAACTATCATCACAGGATTCTTCCTCGCTGCTTTCCTAACCCTCATTTTCATGATAAGTCTCCAACTATGGTTTCAGGGAGAGGATTACCAAGAGGAGATGATCCACCTCTACTCCAACAAGAAAGACTACCTAGGGGGACGCCAATTTAACCTTTGGCTCTGGCGGTCAGGGGTTGGACTCTGGATGGCTCGATTTATGTTCTTGATTATGGGTCTCATGATCCTATCCGGGATATTCGGTTGGTAGTAAAGACCTCACAACACGACCAACAATCATGGAAGAATCCCACGAGTACTTCCTAAAGCTGTCAGATTTCCGTTCGTTGAGTCTATCTGAGGCAACAGAATCTCTTGTACTGAGGCCAGCGCAACTCACGGATATGCCTGCGCTGGCGGAACTCATGATTGACGCATATCGGGGAACCATCGACTATGATGGGGAAACGGTGGAGGATGCCCTTGATGAGGTCGAGGCGTATCTGGCGGGAGAACGCGGTGGGCGGCCCCTGCTGGAAGAGTCGCGACTGGCGTTTGCGGGCGATGATCTGGTGGGCGCGTGCCTGACGGGGCTATGGGATGAACGACAGTCCACATTGATCACCTACATCATGACGCGGGCTGAATGGAAAGGTCAGGGCGTGGCGGGGTATTTGCTGGGGGCGGTTTTGCAAGCACTCAAGGAGAAAGGCTACTTGGAAGTGCGCGCGGCGATCACGGTGGGCAATGTGCCTTCGGAGAGACTATTTGCCCGAATGGGATTTCAGAAGGTCCGAACCTCGTAGGGAGCATTTTCCCCACCTCAGATTTGCTGCCTCTTACGTCGCCCCTCATCCTCTGCCACATCTCGGCAACTGGCTAAACTGCTTGCCGGTTGCTTGGTGGGAGAAGGGCGCAAGTCAGCCAGGATCAACGCTGTTTTAGACTCTCCAAACTATCGAAACGTACACAGATCTATAAGTGGATCGGTTTACGGTACTCATGCGTGATATTCTTATGAAGCGCTGTTCCGCATGCTGGCGCAACCTTTTACCGTAACTCAGGACAGGGCCAACTGCCCCTTGGACGTAACAGCCTTCGAGCAGGTCTTTGACGACCATTATGACGAGATTCACCGCTACCTGTTTCGCCACATCGGGCATGTGGATACGGCGCAGGAATTGGCGGCGGAGGTGTTCACCCGGTTGGTGGAGGCGATGGAAGCACGCCGCGCCCCAAAAGGCAACCTCCGCGCATGGCTGTATCGGGTGGCGCATAACCTATTCATCGATGAGATACGGAAACAACAGTACAGGACTCATGAGGTACTGACGGATCGGGTGGCCGGGGGGCAAGAATCGGTGGAGCAGCAGACGGCGCGGGGAATCCTGCAACAGCAGGCGCGAGTGGCGATGAGCCGCATCCCGGCACGGCAGGAAATGGCGCTCTCGCTGAAGTATCTGGAAGGACTGAGCACGGCAGAGGTCGCCGAGATTCTGGACATCACCGAGGCGGCGGTG
>JAHEME010000298.1 GCA_024643825.1 Chloroflexota bacterium
AGCGCACAGTACTTGATTGGGTGCGCGTGATGAGCGAGACGGTAGACCCAGATGCGTTGAATGGTCAGGCGGCGGACATTGTAGGCTTCGTGTATCGCGATGTCCGTTTTGCTACTGACCAATTCATGGTTGGTCGTTTTGCAATTACATGCTGTGTTGCTGATGCATTGGCAATCGGAGTTGTGGCAACCACTGCGGATGCTCAGGAGTACACACAGGATACATGGGTACGAGTGCATGGAGTATTTCAGAAGGGCGAGATCGACGGGCAATCAATTCCCGTTCTCTATGTGACGGAAATCGAACGTGTGCAACAACCAGAACAGCCTTATTTATATCCGTGAAACTTATGCAGACTCTTGATCGCTACATATTTGGAGCAGTCACTGTTCTTATCGGGCTAATAGCAGTTGTTCTAATAGCAGGTGACCATTCGGGGGTAGGGATTCGCGAAGTAGCCCCTGCTGATAGCAGCCATCCACCGTCTACACTACCCATTCGCATTACGTTTGCGGAACCAATGAGGAGAGAAAGTGTAGAAGATCATTTCTCTGTGAAACCCTCTATCGCTGGGAAGACATCCTGGGCGGGAAATACGTTCGTTTTTGCCCCGACTCCGGCCTTTGACGCAGGGCGAAACTATACGGTTACGATTTCTGCTGGGGCAGTAAGTGCGAGCGGAAAAATACTGCAAAAGGATCGCATTTGGTCGTTCATCCCGCGAGAACCTATAGTGTATTACCTTGCGCCAGCGAATGCTTCAATACGCGCTCTCTGGTCGATTGAACCTATGACGGGAGAAACGCACGAGGTCTATGCGCCAGAATACGGCGTGTATAATTTTGCCACTAGCAGAGGTGCGCAGCACATTGCTGTGACAGAACACAATGCCGATGGCACATCAGCCATTTCGATTATCGATCTGACAGGCCAAAATCGCCGCGTCCTTCCTGAATGTGATTCTGGGTCATGTGGTGGGCCAGCCTGGTCTCCAGACGGCAAGTTCCTTGCCTATGAGAAACAAGAAGCATTGGTTACAGGTTCCCCTGGATCAAATCGTGTTTGGCTTTACGAGCTAAGTACGGATACGACCACCCCTTTGTTTGAAGACGATCAAATATTGGGCTTTTCTCCCAATTGGAGTGCGGACGGGCAGAAATTGGCGTTCTTCGATGCAAACTCGCACGCGATACGAGTCCTGGATATGGCTACGGGGTCAGTACTCCTCGCCTCAAGCCAATCGGGGGAGGTTGGTACGTTCTCGCCGGATGGTTCTCACCTTGTCTACACGGATATTCGGTTGGTGGGAAGGCAGTTCTTTTCAGAACTCTGGTTAGCTGACCTTGATTCAAGTGGTGGTATCCAACCCCTCCTTGCAAATTCGTCAGAAGAAGATCAGTCACCGAAGTGGTCACCAGATGGACAATGGATTGCATTTGCCCGTCATCGTCTGGATCGTGCCGCCGGGTTGGGGAGTCAACTGTTTCTAGTCGATCCTGTCACTCTGGAGATTCATTCTTTGACGGATGATAACCAATACAATAATACAAGATTCGTCTGGAGTCCTACAGGCCAACAGATTCTTTTGCAGCGTTTTGATTTTCATGCGGCATCCGGCGAACAAGAACTCTGGATTCTTGATATTGCACATGATACACAGACCCTGCTTGTCAGGAATGCGTTTCAAGGGGAATGGGTTCCTTGAATACGGAAAGGGCCAAATAGATAGTGAGCAACGAAAAGATGAACGAGAATCCTCTCGAACAGCAGACGGGAAAATCTGCGATTTGGATAATCCCACTTGCTGGTGCGGCTGTAGGTGTGCTCATGGCTTTAGCGGTGATTGCTCGTGGGCCACAGTCTTCTAATGGAGCATTGCCCAGCCCAGTTCCCGACCTGGTTGTTGAGGGTCAGCGTGCGCCCGATTTCACCGCAGTAAGCTCAAAGGGAGAGACAATTTCCCTCAAGGACTATCGTGGTTCGGTTGTTGCGGTCAATTTTTGGGCGACGTGGTGCGGGCCGTGCCGGGTGGAAATGCCCGCGCTTCAGGCCGCATACTCTCAAGGCAAGCTCGCTGTCCTGGCGGTAAATGCAGGCGAATCCCAGGTTGCTGTCGCTACATTTATGGATGAACTCGCCCTGGACTTCCCCGCATTGCTCGATGAAAAGGGATCAGTAGTGGACCTATATTCTGTTCGCGTCTTCCCGACCACTGTCATTGTTTCTCCAGAAGGTTTGGTTATTGCTGAACATCTTGGCCCATTGAACGAAGAGCTAATAAATCAGTATGTTGAAGCCTCACAATAGTCTTTCAAAGTGCTTGCTCTTCTGGAAATCCGCCTATACACTTGTCTTAGTGGTGTGCTAGTAAGTGTTATGATCAATCGTTCACTTGGAATCGACCCTAAACATATCCAGGAGGTCAAAGCGTATGCGCATAATTGCTCGACAATGGACTCTACGGATCCTTGCTGGAGTACTTGTCTTTGTAGGTCTGGCACTGGCTCCCTCTGGTCATTCCGCAGCGGCTATGGCGGAGGATATGTGGCAGGCCGATTTCTACGCTACCCGCGATCTGTCCGGGCCTATCATCTTTAGCGAAACGCTTCCTGGCCCATATCTGGAAAAGGACTGGTTGTGGGGTTTTGGTCCACAAAACGGAGTCCCCGATGATCAATGGTCTGCCCGGTTTACCACCGAGCATACCTTTACAGGTGGCAACATTAAGTTCATGCTCAATTCGGATGATGGCTCGCGAATGTATCTGAATGGTGACCTGATCATTGACGAGTGGCATGATCGGGCTGCGACCTATTTCACGGCGCGTGTATTGCCGATCCCCGCGGGCAAATATACGATCACTGTGGAATACTATGAAGCATTTGGCACGAACAAAGTAGAAGCTCGTTTTGAGCCTACAACTGACGATCCTTCGGACTCCGATAAGAACTATCTTCCCCCTGGGGTTACACGTCCGCCTGTCTCCCTTATAGGGAACTGGAAGGCCGACTACTACTCGAATCGAAATCTCGAAGGAACTACTACATTTACTGAAACACTTCCCGGCCCGTATCTCAATCGGGAATGGGCGTGGGGTTTTGGGCCGCAGAATGGCGTTCCAGATGACGAATGGTCGGCTCGCTTCACAACGTGTGCCCAACTAAGCGGCGGCAATGTGAAGTTCATGCTGAATTCCGATGATGGGTCTCGGATGTACCTCAACGGGAAGCTGATCATCGACGAGTGGCATGATCGAGCAGCGACGTACTATACCGCCAGAGTCCTGCCGATTCCGGCGGGACAGTATCAAATTGTGGTCGAGTATTATGATGCGTTCGGCACAAATCAGGTGGAAGCTCGCTTTGAACCAACCACCGATGCGCCCGCCGACCCCGATCAGAAGTTTACAACTCCAGGTGGATGCAGTGTTACCACAAGCGATCAGAGCACTCAGCCTCCCTCAGGCGGTGCTCCCGGTGCTCCTCCAGGAGATGCCAGCAGCACGAATGGAATTGTTGCTGTACCTCCACAGGGTGGGCTGAATGTTGATGCGAACTCCCTCGGATTCTCCTGGGCTGGCTCTGATGCCTGGGGGTATGGCTTCGGTGGCCTACTGGACAACCTGTATCTCTATACGGGTAACAGCGCCTTCTCGCGGCGTATGTGGGCGCGATGGAATCCAAACATCACACAAACGGGGTGGTGGGATGCCTATGCTTGGATACCTGCGCATGGCAATGCGACCAGCAACGCGCGGTATCGTGTATCCCATGCTGGCACAGAGAGTCCTATAATTCGTGTAAATCAGGCTGCTGTTGCGGGCAACTGGGTTTGGCTTGGAAAGTTCTGGTTTACTCAGGGGGCAAATCAGTACATCTACCTGGATGATCTGACGTTTGAGCCTGACGAGTCGCGCTGGGTTCTGTTTGATGCTGTGAAATTCGTGTTCTCCAGCGCAGCGCAATAAAACGTTCAAAAACAGGCCCTGGCAGCATTGACCAGGGCCTGCTTACTTCTGTTGCTTGTCATTGTTTCAATAACTGCTTGACTGGTGGGGTGTCCCTACCTACACTACACATAGAATGCATTTTTTGAACCTATCTCTTCTGTCTTGGGGTGTCCGATTGTCGATCAAGCCACGGAGCTGCTGATGCGAAAGTTCATGATCGTTGGCTGCTTGCTACTGATGATAGCGGTGATCAGTCTGGCTGTGCCTTGGCGCACACTGGCTGTAGATAATGCGTGGACGGCGCAATATTATCGCAACCAGAATCTATTGGGCAGCCCAGATATCGTTCGACAAGACCCAGTACTTACGTTTGATTGGAGTATCGCCCCGCCGCTGGATATTTTTGGGTGGCCGGCTGATCATTTTTCTGTAAGATGGACAAGAGTAGATTCCTTCTTTAGCGGGACGTATGTCTTTGCCGCAAGGTCTGACGATGGGATCCGGGTTTATGTAGATGGGGTACGGGTCATTGATGAATGGCGGCATCGCCAGTTTGAATGGACCAGTACCGAAGTCTCGATGACGCAGGGACAGCACCGGATCGTTGTAGAATACTATGAAGACATTGGACGTGCTGCGATTCAGGCTGGCTATTATCCCAAATTCGCTATCCCGACTCCCACCCCATCGTCAACTCCACAGCATACGAACACACCAGGCCCCAGTCCCACCAGTACGGGAAGTGGTGGAGGCTCATCCGGGGGGAGCAGCAGTACGCGCGGGCCAACATCTACACGTGTGCCAACGCAACCGAGCATCGCAGGTACTCCAGGACGGACTCCAACGCCAATCGCGCCACCGCCTGTTTCCGGAGGAGTCGTAATTGAACAGGATAATCCCAAGTTGTTTACGTGGAGTGGTTTTCCTGGGCCAGTGGAAGCTACTGGAGGAAATAAGGGATCAT
>JAHEME010000299.1 GCA_024643825.1 Chloroflexota bacterium
TGCTCACCGACCACACGGCCTATTTCTATCCCCGTCCACAAACCTATATCACCAAGCTTCAACAGTGGGCTTATTGCATTGTCCGTGACCATCTTTCAGTGTCCAATTCCCGCCAGTTTGTCCTCACCCACCTGCGGCGGTCTCAACCTGTCGCATCTGGCTGATTCTTTAACCACTGTCCATCGAAAGGGGCGTTTATCCGTCTCATCTACTTGACTCCACCAAACATAGGTAGACCCACCCCAATGGGTACATTCGTAGTTGGCTTACCAATGGCAACGTGTAATAATGGAAGATGTTACGTTGGAGATTCGCCAGCTTTCATGCAAGATCGTCATGATGACTCCACATTTTCCCTATCAATATCCTTCATCTAAGGATTTTCGTTGCTTGCCATGTCTCATTGGTTGGGGAACAGACTCTGATGCCGCGTACACTTATCAAGAATGGACAAGTCGTTACTTCTGAGGCAGTCCGCACTCTGGACGTAGCTCTGGAAGATGGCCACATCATTGATGTGAAGGCTGCTATTCCTGCCGAGATGGACGATCGGATTATTGATGCCTCAGGGCTACTGATACTACCCGGCATCGTTGATGCGCACACACACATCAAGCTGGATACTGGTCTCTTTAAGACGGCTGACAACTGGCTGATCGGGTCTCGATCAGGGGCCGCCGGCGGTGTCACAACTGTAATTGACTTCGCTACGCAATACCCCGGTCAGGGGTTTCGAGAGGCGGTCGAAGATCGTCTGGTGGAAGCTCAGGATTCGATCATTGACTATGCATTCCACTGTATGGTTACTCAACTGCCCGTCGGTGCGGAAGATGAACTTCGCACGCTGATCGAGATGGGCATTCCCAGTTTCAAAGTCTATACCACGTATCGACCAAACTACTACATGGACGATGCCACCCTCTTCCGCCTGATGAAGAAGGCTGGTGAGATCGGTGGACTGGTGATCGTCCATGCAGAAAATGACGCGATAGTCAGCGAAGCAACACAGCATCTTGTAAACTCAGGGTGGACACAATGGCGCTATCATGCTCAAGGTCGCCCTGCAGTTGCGGAACAGGAAGCGGTTCATCGGGTTCTGTTTCTTGCAGGGCAAGCGAAGTCTCCCATCTATGTTGTTCACTGTTCTACATCTCATAGTGTCGAGCTTGTGCAGCAGACGCGTACTATGGGAACGAACGCATGGTGTGAGACCTGCCCACAATACCTGCTCCTCGACGAAAGAGTCTATGAAGGCGATCACCCGGAACATTACATTCTTCAGCCGCCCTTGCGGGCAGAAGAAGAACCGTCCAAGTTGTGGAATCTGGTGCAAGCGGGTGCCGTGAGTGTGATCTCAACCGACACGTGTGATTACACCCTTGTTCAGAAACGGGAGTTTCAGGAATTCACCCGCACCCCCGGAGGGCTGCCTGGAATCGAGACGCTTCTGCCACTCATATACACCTATGGAGTGGAGACTGGGCGACTCCAACTGACGGATGTAGCCCGCCTATTGTGCGAAAATCCGGCGCGATTATTTGGTATCGATCATCGTAAGGGTTTCATTCGCCCAGGGGCAGATGCGGATATTGTCCTCTACGATCCTGAACCAGAAACTGCACTCAAGCAGGAATCAACTCACTACCTTGCCGGGTACAGCCCCTACGAAGGCATGCGGATTCGGGGTGAGGTGCAACTGACGATTTCGCGCGGGGATATTATCTACGAGCGAGGGAAGCTCACAGATGTGGTAGGCCGAGGGGAATTTGTACCGGGAAAGCCGTTTTCTATTGATATCACTGACCTCTAACGATCTGGAGAATTCATGGAACGAGTGAAGCTCATCGAAATTGCGCGGGGGGACACCCCGGCAGCCGTTCTCCTTAAGAACGCTCGACTTGTCAATGTGTTCACGTCGGAGATTGTAGAAACAGACATTGCGATCCGACGATCAAGGATCGTTGGGATCGGGCCTGGGTATGAGGCCGAGCATGTGATTGACCTCAAAGGAAAGTACGTATCACCGGGTTACATCGATGCGCACGTTCATATTGAAAGCTCTCTGTGTATTCCCGGCGAATTCGCACGGGCGGTCATTCCGCATGGGGTTACGTCTGCCGTCACTGATCCACATGAGATCGCTAATGTGTTAGGGTTGGAAGGGATTGGCTTCATGCTGGAGCAGGCAAAAGACATCCCTTTCAGCATGTACGTAATGGCGTCTTCGTGCGTACCCGCCACCTCGATGGAGACGAATGGCGCACAGCTTGAAGCCTATGACATCCAGCATCTGCGATCCAATCCCTGGGTACTCGGATTGGCTGAAGTGATGAATTTCCCCGGCGTGGTGCATGGCGATATGGCTGTCATGGAGAAGCTCGAAGCCTTTCGCGGGACAGTTATCGACGGCCATGCGCCTGCGTTGACAGGTAAACCGTTGAATGCTTATGCCGCAGCAGGAATCAGATCGGATCATGAATGTACCAGTGTCGAAGAAGCTCTCGAAAAGCTTCGACTGGGGTTTACACTCTTGATTCGAGAAGCAACCAACGCCCATAACCTGGAAACGCTGCTCCCTGTTGTAACTCCGCAGAACAGCCGCCGAATTTGTTTCTGTACGGACGACCGCCAGCCTGCTGATTTGCTGGATGAGGGTTCGATTGACTATATGGTTCGGGTGGCAATTGAACATGGAATTGATCCGATCCAGGCGATTCAGATGGGGACCATCAATACAGCGGATTATTTTGGGCTGCATGATCGGGGAGCCATCGCACCCGGTCGTCGGGCCGACCTGATCGTTTTCTCTGATCTCAAGAAGCCTATCGCGGAGCAGGTATATCGAGGCGGGTATCTGGTTGCTAAAGATGGGGAAATGATTGCGAGGCAGGAAGCGGTGCACCCTATCAACCTTCGCAACTCCATGAATATTCGCTGGGATGCCGTAGATTTTTCAATCCCGGCTACCAGCCCGCATGTGCGAGTCATTGGCAGCATTGCAAATCAACTGGTCACACAAAATCTTGCGCGTGAGGTTCGGTTGGAAAATGGCTTTGCACAGGCTGATATTCAGCAAGATATATTGAAAATGGCGGTCATTGAACGGCATCGATCCAATGGAAACATGGGCAAAGGATTCATTCACGGCATAGGACTTCAACATGGGGCCATTGCCGGGACTGTCGCACATGATCACCATAACATGGTCGTAATCGGTGTTGATGATGTCAGCATGATGACGGCAGCTAAAGCCGTTGCTGCGATGGGTGGCGGGCTTGCCGTTGCCAATGATGATCAGGTACTTGCGAGGCTTCCACTGCCTGTCGCAGGCTTGATGTCAGACCAGCCGGTTCATGATGTGAGAGCCAACATGGATCTCCTGCTTGACGCTGCCCATGAATTGGGTTCCAAACTACATGACCCATTTATGGCAATGAGCTTCATGGCCCTGGAAGTTATCCCCAGTTTGAAGCTGACCGATGTCGGATTGATCGATGTGGATAAGTTCGAGGTAGTAGACCTCTTTCTCTAACTGCTATATCATGAGGTGAGAAAGGATGGGTGCAGAAAACATTCCCTAGGCAGCATGTTCCACCATCATGCAGCTGGCTCCCAAATCTATACTGGCAACCAGGCTGGAGCATTATTCTCATCCTTTGTGCCGATCTCCACTTCCCTGTTCTCGGTTCATGCTGCAAAGCAGATCAAGAATGGCACACACAAGGAGAAAGCACGCCATGAGAAGCTTTAGTGGACGAGACATTCTCTCTCTCAGAGACTTTGAACGAGCAGACTACCTGCGCATTTTTGATGTGGCCGACGAATTGCAGTCTTACGCAACTGATCGGCGAGACACCGATCTACTGAAAAACAAGACCTTGCTCACCGCTTTTTATCAGCCCAGTACACGCACGCGCCTTGCAACAGAAGCCGCTATGCATCGGCTTGGAGGGCACGTCCTTGGGTTCTCAGATGCGAAGATGACGCGTGCTGGCGATTTCTATCAAGAGTCGATCAAAGACACTGTTCATATGCTGGAATACTATGGGGACGTGATCGCTATGCGGCACTTCCAGATGGGTGCACCTACGG
Organism: Chloroflexota bacterium; assembly: GCA_024643825.1. Classification (GTDB taxonomy): domain Bacteria; phylum Chloroflexota; class Anaerolineae; order Aggregatilineales; family UBA3940; genus JAHEME01. The sequence goes on from JAHEME010000299.1 coordinate 4,093, forward strand.
AAGCGGCCCGTTGGTCAACTGTACCCGTTATCAACTGCGGGGATGGTTGGGGCGAACACCCTACTCAGGTGCTTACTGATCTGTATACAACCCTGGGGGAGAAGGGAACCATTGACGGGCTGACGTTTGCCTTGGTGGGTGACATGCGTATGCGAACGATGCATTCGATTCTGTATGCATTTTCCCAATTCGATGTCAAGGCTTACGTTATCTCTCCCATCGAAATGGCCCTTGAGCCAGAGTTCAAAGCACAACTCGAATCACGCAATGTGCAATTTGAAGAAGCTCCCTCTATTGAAGAGGTGATTCATGAGGTCGATGTGATCTACATGGAGCCAGTGGTTCAGCCCGACTACACCCTCTCCCGGCAGGAAAAAGCAGAGACGTATGCAAGAACACCTCCAGCCTATCAGGTAACACGCGATCTTCTGCGTGAGGGCAAGAGCGATGTAATTGTGCTGCATTCTCTACCAAGAATGGATGAGTTGGCCCCTGATGTGGACTGTACCCGCCACGCGCGCTATTGGACGGAAGCGTTCAATGGCGTTGTCATGCGCATGGCGCTTCTGGCCCTTGTTCTTGGCGCAATGGAATAGCCTGACAGTCGGCGGCGTCTGACAAAAGCCAGACGCCGCCCAGCAATAAAAAGATCCTCATTCTTCTATGCTGTGAGATTGGTTTCTGTACGTCGTCAGACTGATGGATAAACCAAAACGACTATACCTGATATAGAATAGAGGCATGGCAAAACGACAATTTCAACTGACTGAACCAGAGATCAAGCAACTGAGGCAAGCGGAGCAGCAAACGCGCAATGTGC
>JAHEME010000300.1 GCA_024643825.1 Chloroflexota bacterium
ACCCCGGGTTCCTGCGGTGCGGGGGGCGGGAGTTCGTACCCCTCCTCAACGACCTGTAAGTTATCGAATGCCGCCTCGAAGCCGCCATACTGTCCGCTTTCCCCAATGAAGCCCAGCAGCCCCGGCTCCTGTTGGAAGCCCTGAATGGTGCTCACGGGAGCGCCGTTGATTACCAGCGAGAGCGTACCCTCGGCAAGCTCCACGCGCAGATGGTTGCCTTCATCGCCGGGGCGGATGGCATAGGCCAGCGTGTAATCCCCGATGATCGATTCCTGCTTGTCGCAGGATTGGTCGCAGGTGCCGATGTCGTAGCGTCCGTCGTCGGTGATCATCACGTAGACGAACGAAGCCATGTTCCGTGTGCCCAGCAGCAGTAGCCCGTATGCGCTCGATTCCGGCCCGCTGACGAAGGTGGCATCGACTTCGTACACCCCGTCGCCGAACACCCGCTGCTGATTCGTCCACACCAGCGTGCTGGCCTTCTTGATTGCCAGATAGTACATCCCATCTTCGATGCGTCCGGTGCTGTTCGGTGCATCACCCAGCAGCCAGCCGCTTTCGGGATCATCGAAGCCCTCATAGTACGGCCCCGTCGCCGTGATCACGATCACGGTGGGGCGGGGCGGGGGGCCGGGATCGAGCGGATAGTTGCAGGCCGTGAGCAGGATGGCGGCGACGATCATCGCAGGGGCGACCCACTGGCCACCCCTGAAAATCCATCCCGCAGAAATTCGATGTCTCAAGCCAGCGCCTCGGCGACCAGCAGGGCAAAGTCCTTGATCTCCACATCATCTGCCCCCGTGCTTTGCGCGGCGGAACTCAGCATCACCGTGCAGAAGGGGCAGGCCGTGCCGACCGTCTTCGCACCTGTGCTCAGGGCTTCTTCCAGGCGAATCTGGTTGACGGGCGTTTCCTGATGAGTCTCGAACCACACCTGCGCCCCGCCGCCACCGCAGCATAGACCCTGCTCGCGGCTGCGCGCCATCTCCACGATGTTGATCCCCGTCTCGTTGATCGCGGTACGCGGCGCTTCATAGATGTTGTTGTAACGGCCCAGATAGCACGAATCGTGGAATGTCAGCAGTTCGTTCGGGCTGCGGGTTAGTTTCAGATGTCCGGCCTCGACAAGCTGCGTGATGTACTGGCTGTGATGCACCACGTCGTATTTGCCGCCGAACTCCGGGTACTCGTTCAGGAAGGTGTTGAAGCAGTGTGGGCAGTGCGTCACCAGCGTGTGAAACTCGTACTTATCGAAGGTGGCGATGTTCGAGTGCGCCGCCTCCTGATACAGATACTCGTTCCCGGCGCGGCGCGCCCATTCGCAGTTGCAGCGTTCTTCCTCGCCCAGCACGGCGTAGTCGATGTTCGCCGCCTCGAAAATCTGGATCATGGCGCGGCTGGTCTTCTGGCTCTCCGGGTCGTATGACCCTGCGCACCCGACCCAGTATAGCACGTCGGCCTTCTTCTTCTCCGCCATCTGCGGAACGTTCAATCCATCAGCCCAGTTCATGCGGCTGCCGCGTGGATTGCCCCAGGGATTCCCGGCGCGCTCCGCCTGGTTCATGGCGTTCGCCAGCAGGTCAGGGACGTTGCCTTCCATCAGAGTCAGGTGACGGCGCATATCGACGATCTCGTCTACGTGCTCGATCAGCACCGGGCACTCATAGACGCAGGCGCGGCAGGTGGTACACGCCCATAACATATCTTCGCTGACGAGTGTGCCCGTGACGGGCATATCCGCGGGGCCAGCCGTGCCGCCCATCATCTGCGGGGCATACTGATCGAGGCCATGCTGGATGTTGAGGATCACCTGTTTGGGGTTGAGCGGCGTCCCCGCCATCCATGCTGGGCAGACTGCCTGACAGCGCCCGCACTCGGTGCAGGCATCGGCATCGAGCAACTGCATAGGCGAGAACTGGGTGATTGCCGCCACGCCGAACTGCTCAATCGAATCGTCTTCGAGATCGAGTGTGCGCAGTTCGCCCGGCTTGCGCAGACTGGAGAAGAAGACATTCAGCGGCGCATAGATGATGTGCTTGGTGGGCAGGTCAAGGAACACGACATAGATCGCGGCGGTGATGCTGAAGTGCGTGATCCACGTCGCCAGATGCACTGCGCGCAGTGCCGCTTCGGTGGGGTGCAGCAGCAGGATCAGACGGCTGACTCCATACCCGGCGAACGACCAGAACTTCCACTCCGGTTGGATCGCCGCCAGCCGCAGCGATTCCAGCAGCAGGCCGGAGAACAGGTCGATCAGGAAGATCCACAGCATCGCCTGAAAGCCGAAATTGTAGGTCAGCTTCTCCGGGCGCTGAAACCGCCGCCGGAACATCGCCATCCCCAGCGCGAAGATCGCGGCGACAGTGACCAGATCGAGCACCAGTTCATAAACCAGATAGAATTCGCCCGTCAGCAGGTGCGCGCCGAAGATCAGATGCCAGATGTCATAATCCACCGTGGCGAGGGCCGTGCCAACCCACAGGACGATAAAGGCGAAGAACAGCGAGAGATGCATGATCCCCGCGTAGCTCTGCCGGGCGATCTTCAGTTGCAGCAGCGCGTACTGTACCGTACGTTTCACACGCTCCCACAGATGATCGAAGGGCAGGCTGCCATCTCCTTTGAGCCACAGACGGGATCGTACATACAGCCTGCCGAGGAGAACAGCTACGGCTAAAAAGTTGATGATGTACAGCGCGGTAATCGCCCATGTGGGGATGTTCCAATACGTATCACGGAATGGCGTCATGATGGAAACTCCAGTGGGAGGAGGGGGTTGATGAGAATGATGAATCCACCTGTGAAGGCCCGGAAGGAAGGCCCAGAGTACCTCCTCGCAGTGTAGCATGCCGCGCCAGCGAAGTACAACTGTCGATCCTCATGTTTCTGGTTTGCATCCGCCGCTTATCCGCCGCTACAATCGGGTGTCTTATACCGGAGATCATACTGGCAAGGTTTGCAGCCATGAAACAGCCTGAGAAGAGTCACCGCTATCTACTTCTCACCTTGATGATTGTTTTCATACAAGGCGTTGTGAGGTTAACGATAGTGCCTGCATGGGGGCATTATGACGAACCCACGCATTACGAATATATGGAATACATCATAGAGCATCACACTCTGCCCGACCCGGAGCGGCCTGATTTTGAGCTTGGAACTCGGATTGTACAAACGTTCAATGCTGTACTCGACGTGAATTGCGAGGGCATACATAGCAAGGGGGATTGTTTATATGTCGGGCAGCAGTTTGATGAAGTTCCCGGTTACTATCTTTTTCAGGTCTTGTTTCAGTGGATTGTTCGTCCTTCGACCATCCTGGGACAGCTCAGGTTAGCGCGTCTGATCTCACTCTTCCTGTTGATAGGTACGGCATGGCTGTCATACCTGACTGTACGCCAAACATTTCCAGAAAAACCAATCCTTGCGTTGGGGACTCCTCTCACGATGAGTGTAGTCTTTGGCTTTACAGATTTGATGACAGCTCTCAGCAATGACGTCGGTGCTGTTTTTGCCATGACGAGCCTTGTTTTTGCAGTCACCCTGCTTTTTTCTCAAGGTGCAAACGCAAGGACAATAGGACTGCTTTTACTTGGAATGTTTCTTTGTCTGGTTACCAAATCATCTGCCTGGTTGGGCATTCCGTTAGCCATTATCGGTGTTGGAATCTATATTCTTCCGCGCTCAAACACCAATGTGAAAATCGTAGCTTTGATTGCAGGACTCTTACTTGCAACCTGGGCTATTATCTGGAAACCGGGCGTTGGCCCGTTATTGAACCCAACGATCAACAAGTACTTTCCCTGGGGTGGGGCTAACGTTCGCTTGGTTGGATGGTATAGGCCCCAGAATTGGCCTTATTATTTCACGGCCATTCGCTGGCAGTTTGTGACTTTTTGGTCAGGGTTTGGGACGGGCTATCCTGGCTTGCCGGTTTGGGGAGTCGCTTTCTTTGCAGCTCTCACCCTTGTCTCTGCTATTGGGCTTGTGCGTGCCTTCAGGAAACATTTCAGCCATCTGAAATTGTATCAAAAGCAAATTGTTCTATTCTTTCTGATCGTAGTTCTCTCCATACTTGCCATGAGTCTAATACGAATCGACCCGCCGGAGGGCTATATCCCTACCGCACGGCATTTCTACAACGCGATTGTACCGACTATTCTATTCTTTCTCATAGGTTTAGGGCAGTGGTTACCATCCTCTCAGCAACGCTATGGATTAGCTGGTCTCCTGATCATCTTTTTCTTAATCGGTGTATGGTCAATCCTCAATATCCAGATGCCCTATTTTCTGGCGACAGGGCCTATTGGTAACTGAAGATTTCAAAGCCATTGCTTGAACATTGCCACATCAGGATCGTGATTATCATGAGAGTATTGCCATAAAAAAACCCGCACGGGATGTGCGGGCTTTGAATGCTTCCAGCAGCGCCTACGGTTGTTCTTCGTCCACCTTCATGCCATCCCAGGTCGCCTTATTCACGAACTTGGTCAGCTTGCGATTGTCTTCGGTGTAGCCGCGCAGTGCAAACCGAACCTGCCCGTTCTTCTGGGTGTATTTCACCTTTTTGATCTTGCTTTCAGCAACATCTACCTTCATACGAGTCTTCACATCATAGAATTCCATACTCTCGGTCTCCTTGATTTCCTGAGTGACTGAATCTTTCAGTCACAATGACAATACGCAAAACCTACTTGCCAATCGTACGCGCTAGGCACAAATTTGTCAACTCATAGAACACCAGTTTTAGTGATTTGAGCACAATTATAACGAGATTCTAATATTTGGTAGGGCCTAATACTTTAGTTTCCGCTAACCTGAAGCAACAAACAGAGCAGGCTGGCGACGATGGGCAAAGATTCCTTTAGGCAAATGAGCCGTGACGGAGTTCTTTTTCCGAAGTTGATGG
>JAHEME010000301.1 GCA_024643825.1 Chloroflexota bacterium
CGCGCAACAGGGCGTCCATCTGACACGGCAGATAGAGCATACGGACAAATTCATTGCCGGTGAGATATTCCTGGCCCGCTTGAAACTCGCCCGGGGAGATGTGGCCGGCGCGGCTGCTATCCTGGACGAGGCCAGTCAACCTGATTTCGGCCGGCAAGTTCGACGAGATCACACAGTTGGCCCGGGAAGCCGTGTCTGTGGTGCGTCAGGTACGAGGATAGTAGAGGTTTTATATTGTCGCCTTGTTCGAAGCTGCCTGCGAGTACGGCCAGTATCCCATTCGTGCTTAGGCACGGATCGCTCAACTTTGAGACGATAATTGCAGTCTATCACAGATGAGGAGCGTCGAATCCCGCATCACCTTTGTGGAGGCTAAGTGATGAGCAAGATCGGTCTCTACTACACCTACCAGAAATTCGTCGTGATGGAGCCCTTCGTTTTGCCCGGCGGAGAGGTGGGGCGCGTGGACGGCCGCTGGGCTGTCGCAGGTGTTCTGGCCAGAACGAAATCCTTCCTCGAAGAGAGGCCAGTTTACCTCCGCGAAGTGTTTGAAGGAGAGGTGTAATCCCAATGACCGAGAAAGCAATGACTGCCGCCGTGTATCACGGACCTGACGACTTACGGGTTGAGAAGTGGCCGGTGCCTGAGATTGGCCCCGACGAGGCGCTGATGAAGGTGGTCAGTGCCGGCATCTGCGGAACAGACCTGCGTATCCTGCACGGTAAGCACCGCAAGTATCCGCCCGGTACAATACGTATTCCGGGCCACGAAGTTGTGGGAGAAATTGCGCAAGTGGGTGCTGACGTGAAAGGACTAAAGCTCGGTCAGCGTGTGTTTGTCGCCCCTAACATGGGATGTGGGCACTGTCGCCAGTGTGTCTCTGGGGATAATAACCTTTGTGCTAATTACAGTGCCATCGGCTTGACGATGGATGGTGCCTTTGCCGAGTATATGCGTATCCCGGCCAGGCCCATTTTGCAGGGTAACCTGATCCCAGTCGGTGAGGAAATTGATCCTACAGTGGGAGCGCTGATTGAGCCATTTGCGTGTGTTCTACGGGGTCAGGACGCGGTCAGCATCCGGGCTGGCGATGTTGTCTTGGTAGTGGGCGCGGGTCCGATAGGGATCATGCACACCATGCTGGCGCAACTCCGTGGTGCCAGCCGTGTGATTGTCAGCGAGTTGATCCCCGAGCGGTTGGCCCAGGTGGATCAGTTCGGAGCTGATCGCGTCGTCAATCCAGAGCGTGAGGACTTGGCAGCAGTGGTGGCCGAAGAGACCAACGGAAATGGCGCTGATGCCATCATCATTGCTGCCCCCGCGCATCGAGCACAGGAAGCGGCGCTTGAACTGGCTGCGGTCGGCGGGCGCATCAACTTTTTCGGTGGCTTACCCAAGGACCGCCCTTCGATTACCTTGGACTCCAATCTGGTGCATTACAAGGAACTGGTTGTCACCGGAACCACCGCATGCAGCACAAATGACTGCTGGCGCGCTGCGGCGATTGTCAATTCAGGACGTATCGATCTGTCTAGACTCGTCAGTGCTCGCTATTCGCTACACCAAGCCCGCGATGCCTTCGCGGCCGCAGAGGATCGCAAAGCGCTCAAAGTGGTGTTGGAACCTGGTGTACAGTATCAGTAGCCTGAGAACGTGGCTTCCTTGTCAGTTCTTTCGGACACCCCTAGAGAATTGATAACGGTAACCGGCTCTGTGAAGCCTGCCGAAGCCGGGATCACCGACGCTCACAGTCACGTGTGGATTGCACCGGTACCGGGCGTATCAACGGGAGGCCCCGTACTGGATGACCGGAGTGCTATTGCGGCAGAACTGGTTGACTATCGGCAGGCTGGCAGGGGCACGGTCATTGATTGTCAACCGGGGGGCTGCGGGCGCGATGGTCGTGTGTTGTGTGAGGAGGAATTCGGTAACTCGCCTATGGCTCTGATTGAGGCGGCGGCTATGGCAAGCCTCCAAACTGGGGCCGCTGTTGGGGTTCACACTGAGAAAGGCGCCAACGCCGAGCGTATCATCTCCCTCCTGATGGATTTCGGCCTTCGGGCTGATCGAGTGGTGCTGTGTCATATGGACAAGCGCCCTGACTTTGGCTTGCACTGTACTCTGGCGCAGGAGGGAGTAATGCTAGCGTATGACACCTTTTACCGACCTAAGTATCGGCCAGAGGAGAACGTGTGGCCGTTACTCACGCGTATGGTTGGTGGCGGGTTGGACAGGCAGGTGTCCCTCGCTACCGATATAGCTGAAGCGAAGATGTGGTCAAGGATGGGGAACGGCCCGGGATTGCCCGGCTTTATCACCCAGATCATCCCGCGGCTGGAGGCACTCGGCTTTGAACCCGACACCATTCGGCGGCTGGTTGGCGAGAACATCACGTGTTGTCTCGCCCTTCCCAAAGACTCGGTTTCCCGAGGGGCATAAGGAGTGCTTTGATGTCAGATCGACCGTTCAATTTCCGTATCTCACAGCCAGACGGGATTCCAAGTCAGTTCGACAATCACATCTCTCAGAGCGTATCGGCATCTGCGTGGTCAACGGTAAAGAATACACGGCCACCGAACGTTTTTCAGAGAGCGCGCCTATGTCCGAGAACAGGAAAGTAATAGAAGCCCACATGATCAAAAAGAAGGTCCCCACCTTTTACTTCGTTGGCGTCACCACCAGCAAATCTTCGATTATGAAGGTCTTTCCGCTGTGGGTTGAAGCCCTGGGCCGACCGGAGATTGCTATAGAGGGCATAGATCACGAGCTGCATGATGACCCCGAAAGGTACCGGCAGACGGTTGCCCAGATCAAGTACGATCCTCTCTCTCTGGGTGGGCTGGTTACGACTCATAAGATCGATCTGTTTGAAGCTGCCCGGGATATGTTCGATATCCTCCACCCGTCCGCCCAGATGACTGGCGAGGTCTCCTGCATCTCAAAGCGAGATAATAGACTCATAGGTCACGCGAAAGATATACTAACCGCCGGCCTGAGCCTCGACGTCGTGCTGGGCGAGAACTACTTTGCACGCACTGGCGGCCATGTGTTGAACTTCGGTGCTGGCGGTTCGGGGAAGGCCATTGCCTTGCACCTGATTGAAAAGGAGAACCCTGGCGACCGGCCAGAACGCTTTATCATGGTCAGCCGCTCACAGCCGCGCCTGGACAAGTTTCGGGCGATGGTCGAGAGCTTGGAAACAGATATCGCCTTTGAGTTCATTTGCAACGAGGATCCAAAGAGGAACGATCAAATCATAGCAGGCTTGCCAGAGGGGAGTGTTGTCATCAATTCGACCGGCATGGGTAAAGATCGACCGGGTTCGCCCGTGACTAACGACGGACTCTTTCCGCGCAATGGAGTTGCGTGGGAGATCAACTATCGTGGAGAGCTGGACTTCTGGCATCAGGCGATGTGGCAGAGGCGAAGCCGAGACGTCACCGTCGAAGATGGGTGGCTATACTTCCTTCACGGCTGGACACAGCACATCGCCGAAGTGCTGCACATTGACGTGGACGAGGAAACCTTCGACCGATTAGCGGAGCTCGCTGCTGGGCTGCGTCCACCTTTGGTGCCAAAGCCTCGTCCCGGTTCGCAGTCTTAAGCAACCAGGAGAGTGGTGTATTTGGGGCATCCCTGGTCGAGATGCAGCCAGCCCTGATGAAGCCGAACGGGAAGCAGCTCTGCGCTACAGCCAGGAATGCGTCAATCTGGCCAGCGAACTAGGGGCACCGGTCTTTGTGGTCCTACCAGCGCCAGCCGGTCGGATCGCGCCAACCGGATCACCCGGGACGGAGGAGGAATGGCTCGCAGGCTACCAGATAGAGAGGTGACGAAATCACCCGGATTACCCGGGAAGCAGTCGAGCTAATTCGCGGATAGAAGGGAGAACGGGATGTATGCGAAAGGAGATGCTTTGGAAGGCAAAGTGGCCATCGTCACGGGGGGGGCTTCTGGGATCGGAGAGGCGATCGGCAAGATCTTTGCTGCCAACGGATGCAAAGTGGCACTGGTGGATATCAACGAAGGCCGCCTGCATCAAGTGGTAGAGGACATGACTGCTGCTGGCGGGATTTGCCAGGGGATCTGCGCCGATGTAACAGACGAGGCTCAGGTCATCAGCTTTTTCCAGGATATAATAAAGGCCTGGGGCCGGCTGGATCTGCTCGTCAACAGTGCGGGCCGCGACTCGCTTTCACCACCCATCGCCGAGGTGACGCTGGAGGAATGGAACAAGACCATCGGCCCGAATCTTACTGCCGTGTTCCTGTGCTGCCGCGAGGCATTCAGGATCATGGAAAAGCAGGAAACGGGGGGACGGATCATCAACCTGGGGTCTTCGTCGGCCAGGGTAGCGTCTGGGCCCGGCCACAGCCCGTATCGAGCCTCGAAACACGGCATGATGGGCTTTAGCAAGAACATTCTGCTGGAAGGCAAGGACAAAAAAATCGGCGTGACCGTCATCAACCCATCCCACGTGAAGACGCCGATGACCGAGATCATCGATCGAGGGCTGTATGATGAGGACATCCCAGCCTATCTGGAAGGCTGGCTTGACGAAAAAGAGCTGAAGGAAGGGATTCACGCCAGCTGCATTGCCGTCGAAAACGTGGCCGAGATCGCACTCTATGTGGCCACGCGAACGCCGGACGTTACGATCCCGCAGATCGCGCTTTACCCCACCCACAAGGTGCACCGCTATGGGATGGAAGTCTGAGGGAGCCGGGTGACCGTAAAAGCAATGGTTCTTGAGAACAGTGTGGACGATGAAAGCAGCCTATTTCTACGCACCTAACCAGATGAGCGTCGAGGAGGTGGCCGAGCCGGCCATCCGGGACGACGAAGTGCTGATTCGTATCCGGGCCGCCTCGATCTGCGG
>JAHEME010000006.1:0-17817 GCA_024643825.1 Chloroflexota bacterium
ATTTTTGGACGCATATCGGCCAAGTTCAGCCGCGGCTTCTTGCTCATAGAGGGTAATCTCCTTCTGGGTGGGACTTCTGAAATCAAGCGCGATTATAGCGTTCGGCCTACGAATGTGTCAAAGATGAACCAACGTGACAAAAGATTGATGCAAACGAGGCTGTCTTCTCGCATAAATCATGATATTAGACAATATGGCGATCTACCCTCTTGCGGCGGGTCAGGGGGGGCAATTCACCAGCAAAGATGCCTCCATTAGATTCCCATATGCGCGAACCAGATGACCTGGTTCGCTCCTGCTCAGTAGGCACTTGCCTGCTCCCGCCGTGCGGGCAACCTCAGATTCGCCACATATAGGGAAGAACTCTTCGAGGCAGGCTCGGCAAAGTCTTCACCCCTATGACTTGCATTCGTGTCGCTCAAGCAGGTGCGGTCGGAGGGATAGTTCGCTGGAGGCACTAACCTTCCTAGTACAGGGTCATTCTCCCTCTTCCTGTTCTAGGGCACAACATGTACCGATGTGCCCACTGGGGCCCATAGATAAAGCCATTCCGCTTCTGGTATACGGAGATTTACGCACCCATGACTCATCGGATTGCCGAAATTGTTGTGCCAGTAGGCTCCATGCAAAGCATAGCCTTGATAAAAATACATCACCCACGGAACGCCAGGCAGATCGTAGCCAGGGCCAGCCATGCGTTGGGTATCATATTTTACATAGATCGCAAAGTCTCCTGTCACAGTTGGGGTGTTGGGTAGCCCGGTTGATGATAGAAAATGCCTCAGCAGTTGTCCATTTTCAAAGACATAGGTTTGTTGTTGAGATAGATCTACAACAATCTGTTTTCCATCCAATACGGTTGGCTGAGGAATGTCTTCTTTCGGAAGCGGGATTGTAGAATCGGCCACACGATCATCCAGCGATCGTATCTGGTAGTTGGGTGAAGGTATGGTCAAGATTTGCCCTACATAAATGCGATCCATCCACGGAATATCATTGGCGTCGGCAAGCGCATCTGGTGGTATGTTGAATCTGGTTGCAATACGAAATAGTGTATCACCACGCTGAACAATATATGTGGTAGGTACATTTAACGTGTCCGCAGTGATGGCTGATGATGCGCCTAGCACAAAAATATTGTTCCCGGAAAGAACATTAAGGGCTGTATCTCCATTTGCCCCAATTAAATCCCCCGGCAACACCTCGAAGAATAAGCTGAGATCTCGCAATGTATCACCTGGCTGGGTCACATATATAGCTTGGCTGGTATCATCTGGTGCTTGTGCAGACATAACTCCTGTAATCGCAAGCTCCATCGAGATCATTACCCCTAGCAACCGGCCACGCATCATTTCCCTCCCTCTGGGAAGTGTGTCCATTCCGCTCTCAAAAGTATGCGCATCGCACCCCACAAGTCAACCTGTCTCACCGTTGCTTTCGCAAGTCTACTACCCATGCTATGATCCCGGCATGTTTTCTCGCATCGTCCATCTAATAGAACGAATTAGTCGGTTGACGGCTAATATTGTTAGCCGGTCAAGCTTTTATCTTGGAGTCGTATTCGCGACGCTAGCGGGCCGCTTAAATCAATATCCAACCCGACAGTCAACTCCACCATCTGAGTCGCTTCGAACAGAGACTCAGGTACAATCCTTAAGCGGTTTTACCGTATTGCTTTTAGCAGTCGTTGTTACACTTGTCTTCTGGGCTACCAGCTTACAAGGGGCGGGGACAGGTACCATCCAATTTCTCTCCATTGGCGACTCTCCCCCAGAACGCACTTCGGAGCCAAATCTCTCAAATATCCCAACATTGCTTCCCGGAGAACAGCAGCAGCTTCACTCTGTTGGCGTTCTGGTGTTCTCTATGACGGTTGGTGGACAGGATGACCTCTTTGCCTTGAGCACTGGACAAGTAGCCCCAACACGTCTGACTGACAACCCCGCTGATGATCGCACCCCGGCGTGGAGCCCTGATGGGCAAACTCTGGCATTCTCATCTCAGCGCGACGGCAATTGGGAACTGTACACTCTTGATATTAACACCGGGAACATTAAGAGACTTACATTTGATACTGTATACGAAAGCGCGCCAACGTGGAGTCCGGATGGGCAGTGGATCGCGTACGAATCGTATGCTGATGGCAATCTGGATGTCTATCTTATGAAAGCAGACGGGACAGAAGGCCCTTATCCTGTAACTCGGAGCCCTGCGGCAGATTTCAATCCACATTGGACGACAGAGCCGCAGGGACGAACCATCGCATACGTATCCCTCCGATCAGGGAATGCGGACATTTATCTGATCTCTCTGGATGATCCCAATGAAGAACGAGCGATTAATCTCACAAGCACTTCCGCCCTTCAGGAACAAAATCCTGTTTGGAGTCCTGACGGCACGCAGATCGCCTATAGTGCTGTCGAAAACGGGATATCACTGTTATATATTCGCTCTGTTGTTGATCTGAGTATCTCGCCTCGCATTGTGGGACAGGGTGTCTTTCCGACCTGGTCGCCGGACGGACAAAGCCTTGCTTATGTCAACAACCGTTCTTCAACATCGTCCCACAACGGCGACTTACTGGTGGTCTCGCCCACATCAGACAGCGAGACCCCTACTGAAGCCATAGCTCTCCCCGCAGCAGTGGCATCTCTCGCATGGAATGCCACGACTCTGCCAGCGCCACAGGGGTCTCTAGCCTTTGCTGCAACCTCTCCGCTTCCCGATTCTTACCAAGAGCCATTGGTTGCCCCTGTGCAAGACGGCGAACAATATCGCATGATAAATCTATCTAGCATTGTGGCTGAGTCGCCCAACCTGAGTGACCGGGTTGACGGATCTTTCACTGCTCTACGGGACGAAATTAACCGAGGCGCTGGGTGGGATGTCCTTGGTCGTTTGGATAACGTCTGGTGGCCGTTAAATCGTCCGGTTGAGCCAGGGCAGGACCCCAAGAACTGGCATAAGGCTGGTCGCGCCTTTGATATTGTTCAGGCCTATAACCAGGGGAACCCGGCACAGATTGAGCTTGTCCAGGAGCAAGTTGGGGCAGATACATACTGGCGTCTTTATGTTCGGGCTGCAATTCAAGATGGCTCTTTGGGCGAGCCGCTGCATTCACTCCCTTGGGATTTCTCTTCTCGCACCAGTGGAGACGTACGTGCATATGAGAACGGAGGGCGGCTAAAATCCGACATTCCTCCAGGTTACTATGTAGACTTTACCAAGCTAGCCAGCAACTATGGATGGACGCGTACTGCCGCCGATCCTACCTGGAAGTATAATTGGCCCGGAGTCCTTTACTGGCAGTACGAAAAACATGAAAATCTTGACTGGTGGGATGCAATGTTGGAGCTCTACCCCAGAGAGGCTCTCGAGGCTACCTTCTATACCTCAACCCCGGCTCCGACTGTAATACGTTCTCCGCAGATATCCACCCCAGCCTCAGCCACATCAAATCCACTGACTCCCTCCGCTACCCAGATTCCACCCCCCACGCAGACTCCGGGCGCTCAGGGCAACTAAACCAATGAATCGAGCACAGATTTTTATTTTTCTTCTTCTCGTCCTTGTTCTTGGCGCAGCAGCCGGGCTGGCAAACACGTCTGCTTCATTGGCCTCTTTGCCGTCGAGAGAAGTCATTTATGATTCTCAGACGCAACAGCCGTCGAAGGACTCCTTTATCCCTGACAGCCCAGGGGCGGATCTCTCCAGTGAGCAGGGTTCTTTACCAACAAGAGCCGTAGTCGTTGTCACGGAGACCCCGGACCGCCTCTTACCTGGTTCTTTCTTCGCGCAACAATTACAAACAGTGCTACCCGATGCCAGAGCTTCTACTCTGGAAGGAACTCCTGTGGGTTGGAACCCGCCGCCAATGGCTGTTCCCATCGCACATCAGGCATTCGATCACTTCTGGTTGATCAGGCCTGTAGGGTCTAATTACAACAACTTTGGCTTGCCTCATTATGCATTTGGCTCTGACGGGCCTGCAAACGATCTCCGGATCCATCATGGCATTGATCTGGCTAACCCGATTGGAGTGGAGGTTTATGCGGCAGGATCTGGAACTGTAATCTGGTCAGGAAAAGGAAGCGTAGACGCAGAAGAGCATGAGAACATAACCGCTTATGGCAATACAATTGTCATTCGCCATGACATTGGCTATAAAGGTCAACCTATCTTTACACTCTATGCTCATCTGTCAGCGCGGCTGGTTGAACGCGGAGAACGCGTGGAAATGGGCCAGATTATCGGGCTAATTGGCAATACCGGCCAGGTGACAGGCCCACATGTTCACTTTGAAGTGCGCATCGGGCACAATCGCTACAATGCCGTCCAAAATCCTGAATTATGGATGGCCCCCTACATCGGGACTGGCGTCATTGCAGGACGGATCGAACTCGAAGACTCGATCCCGGTTTTTGATGCAGCTGTTACTATAATAGATCGCAGCACCGGGCAAGTCATCTATCAGACTACCAGCTATGCAGGAGAAGGAATTCAAAACGATCCAGGGTGGGATGAAAACTTTGTCATACCAGATGTGCCTGAAGGCCAATATCTGGTATCTGCATCTCATGATCAAGGGCGATGGACGGGAGAAGTCAGCGTTATTGCGGGAACAACGAACTGGGTCACAATGACCCATGTAGCAACAACTCGCAGTGGGAATGATAGTAACTCAACTCCAACACCCTCAAATATCCCGTAAATGATACACTCTTAGCATGTTATGTTTCCTTGTTCGTTGGATTTCGCATGACAAACTCAACTACAGCTATCCTCAGTTTTGAAGACTTGATTGCACTACTTCCTGATCTGACAGTCCATGATCGCACTGTCCTTCGCCGTGCATACGAATTTTCGAGTGAGGCCCATAAAGGACAGAAACGTCAATCAGGCGAAGACTTCTTTGTTCATTGTGTAGAAGTCGCTCGGCTCTTATGTGAATTACGGATTGATCCTGCTGTAGTGGCAGCAGGGTTGTTGCACGACACGGTAGAAGACAACGAAAATATTTCTATAAACGATATCCGCGAGGAATTCGGGGATGAGGTTGCGCAACTTGTAGATGGGGTGACCAAGTTGGATAACGTCACCCGCATTGACCGTGTGACAGCAACCGGGCCAACAGCCCTCAAGACAAAAGTCCGCGATCAGGATGCGGAATATCTGCGCAAGACTTTGCTGGCAATGACTGATGATGTGCGAGTCATTCTGATCAAGCTTGCAGATCGACTTCACAATATGCGTACGCTTGGACATCTTCCTCGAGAAAAACAGCAGCGCAACGCGAAAGAGACGATGGATATATTTGCGCCTCTTGCCGGGCGACTTGGTATCTGGCAGATGAAATGGGAGCTTGAAGACCTTTCATTTCGTTATCTGGAGCCGGAACGCTACAAGATGATTGCACGGTTGATTGATGAGCGTCGACGGGATCGCGACTTCTACGTCAGCCAGATCGTAAAGCATCTCACAGACATTCTTGCGGAACATAACATGACCGCAGAGGTTTCTGGACGTTCAAAACACATTTATAGCATATGGCGCAAGATGGAACGCAAAGGCGTGTCATTCGATCAGCTCTTCGATGTGCGTGCCGTCCGTATCCTAGTAGACGATATGAATTCATGCTATCAGGCTCTAGGGGTCATTCATCAAACATGGCGGCCTATCGCTGGCGAGTTTGATGACTACATCGCTGCTCCGAAAGACAACTTCTATCAGGCATTGCACACTGCCGTCATTCTTGACGACGGAAAGACACTGGAAGTGCAGATTCGCACACGCGAAATGCACGAAAATGCCGAATATGGTGTTGCTGCTCATTGGCATTACAAGGAACCAGGTCGTCAACGAGATGATGCGTTTGAACGGCGTATAAAGCATTTGCGGGATCTCATGGAAGTTGGACGCAATGTAGAGAATGCGGACGAATTTCTGGATGCAATGCGCTCAGAAGTCTTCCAGGATCGGGTATACGTCTTCACCCCACGCGGGGATATCATTGATCTTCCTCTCGATTCAACTCCTATCGATTTCGCTTACCACATCCATACCGATGTCGGTGACCGCTGCCGAGGAGCTAAGGTCAATGGCAAACTGGTGCCACTGGATTACAAACTTCAAGTAGGTGACCGGGTCGAAGTTCTTATATCCAAACGTGGAGGGCCAAGCCGCGATTGGTTGAATCCCAATCTGGGGTATGTGAAGACACGGCGTGCCCTTAACAAAATACGCCAGTGGTTCCGCAAGCAAGACCGGGAAAAGATGGTTGCGCTTGGTAAGGAGGTGCTGGAACGTGAACTAAAACGGTTGGGGGTAGAAAAAGCATCTCACGATCGGATTGCTGCCCTGTTTGGAATTGAAAAAACAGACGAGTTTCTTGCGCAAATAGGGTTTGGTGATATTCACCCACAGAATATCGCGACTAAAGTTCTTGAAAATGACAGACGAACAGACCCAACGGAGACAGTCTGGCCTCCGTCTCTCCCCGGAATTAGGCCATCGACATCCGATATCCAGATTCAGGGTACGGGCGGCTTATTAACTGGTCTTGCCCGGTGCTGCAATCCGGTTCATGGGGAAGATATCATTGGATATATTACACGAGGACGTGGAGTCACAATCCATCGACGGGACTGTCGGAATGTCTTGAACATGGTAGAGCAGGAACGCCTGATTTCTGTCGATTGGGGTGACAGCAAGACCTCGCGCTACCCGGTTCCCGTCATTATCAACGCCTATGATCGCGAGGGACTCATGCGGGATATTGGCACAGCAGTGGCTGAAGAACGTATCAACATGCGCGATGTCAATATTCGTACGCATAACCATATCGCCACGTTTACCGTGACTATGGAGGTGGAAAGCCCTGCCCAGTTAAGCCGAATCCTCTCCAAAATTGAGCGGGTCCCCAATGTGATGGAGGCCCGCCGTGTTACATCATGATGCGGCTCTTATCTGCTATCAACTTGATTCTGCGCGAAGATCTTCTAGAACCCGGACTTGATTGCCTCAACGACATTCCCCTGAATTGCTTGGCGTGCCTGCCGAATCGCATTCTTAACGGCAACATCATTAGATCGCCCGTGACCGATAATCACAATGCCATCCACACCCAGCAAGATGGCTCCTCCCACCTCGAAGGGATCAACTCGTTTGCGAACTCGCTGGAAAGCGGATGATGCCAATGCCCCGCCTACCAAGGATATCGGCGAAGCCTTAATCTCTTCACGGATGAGGCGGCTCATCATACTGCCCATTGCCTCCAGCGACTTCCCCATAATATTGCCAGTGAAGCCATCATGGATGATAACATCAGTTTCGCCCAATAAGACTTCCTTGGGTTCCATGTTGCCTACAAAATGGAACCCCTTTTCGGCCTGCATAAGCGGTAACGCATCGTGTACCAGCGAGTTCCCTTTACCCTCTTCTTCCCCATTGCTTAAAAGGGCTACACGAGGTTCGGCGATACCAAGGCCAAGTTTGGCATATTGATTCGCCATGACGCCAAACTGAACAAGCCATTCCGGGCGGCAGTCTGCATTAGCCCCAAAATCGGCCATAATAGTGTAACCGGTTGGGTTGCGAAACACGGCGGTCAGGGCGGGTCGTTTCACACCGCGAATACGCTTGAGCGTTTGCAGCAATGCAACCGCTAGCACCGCTCCCGTATTCCCAGCGCTTACAAATCCATCTGCTTGACCCGCGCGCACCAAACTCATCCCGACATGCATTGAGGAATCTGTTTTCTTCTGCGAACTCTCTCCCGGCTTATCCAGCATTCCAATAACCTCGCTGGCCCCAACAATCTCAAGTTTTAGCCCGCTGGTAACGTGCTTTGCCAATTCAGCTTGAATGAGATCTTCGTTTCCTACGAGAGTAATCTCATCACCCCATTCCCGCGCAGCGAGCACAGCTCCACCCACGTCCGGCCCCGGATACTGATCTGAACCCATTGCATCAACAACAATACGCATAAGTGGTTAGACTCCTGATCATAAGAGAAGAAGAAGTTGCTAGTTCATAGAAACTGATGGTGACGAATCGCTTGTTTCGTCTTGTCCCAGGCCATACCTAAGAAAACCAGACTCACGCCGCACAATTTGCCACTGCATCGCTAGCATACTCTGTAAATCATGGGCTTCCAGTAGAAGTTGCTTCTCCTCCGGGCGCAATGTTAGGAGGATAGCAGTCAGATACGCAAGAGCGTGCGCATCTTCAGGGATTGTATCAATCTTCAAGGGATACTGTCCTGAAGATTGTAGGAGTGTCAGGAAATGCCAAAGCTCCTGGGCGAGTTTATTGGCAAGAACCTCTATCTCTGTTTCGTTACCTGTGCCCAACGGTGCATCTTCCACAATACCAACTTGATAAGGCCGTCTATCCTGCACTTCTTCTTGTAGGAAGAAACGCTGGTAGCCAACGCTCAGAATATTGATACGCCCATCTGCGAGTACTTCTGACTGTGTGATATAAGCTGACGTCCCAGTACGATACGTTACTGCTGGGCCTCCAACCTCGCGCCCTTCACGGATCAACAACACACCGAATGGTCTATTCTCGCGTAAGCACAGATCGATCATCCTTCGGTAGCGATTCTCGAAAATGTGAAGAGGTAGCACCATCCCAGGGAAGAGAACAGTTCTTAACGGAAACAACGGTAGCTCGTATGGCGCCATTTTTACCCTCAAACATCGATCCTGGTAGCCATTGACACTCCAATCTTGTATGCTATAATCGTGACCATTGCCCCGGTGGCGGAATTGGCATACGCGGCAGGTTGAGGGCCTGTGCCCTTAGGGCGTGAGAGTTCGAGTCTCTCCCGGGGCATTAAACGTCTATTTTCGAATAGGCGTTTTTTTTATAATCCCGCGGTCTCCACCTGGAGCATTGCGGCTAGCCGCGCGACAAGCCCGATAAGGTCGGCGGTATAAGTTGTCAGGTAATCTTGGGCTAACAGTTGGGCGAGATCTGTTCGCTCAGCCTGAATCAACGGCTTTACATGGGGACGAAAATCGCGCAGTGTCACGATCAAGCGATTTTTGTCGTCCGACATCACACCCCAGACAAGCGCCTTTGTGTTCCCATCGTCCTTCGCACTCATGAAACGAGTGAGCGAAGCCCCTTGGGCTACACGACCGACATTTGAATAGACCTCATCTCCTTTAATGACCTCGTTGAGAATAGGGAATTGCTCAGGGATGACGTTAAGGAATCGTTGGAAAGCAGGTGGCAGACCTGCCAGTAAATTCAGAACCGCAATGTTTAGGCTTTCCCCTCGCGACGCAACCGTTTTGTTGGCATCCAGTACATGGCTAAAAGCGATCAGATTGCCGATCAAAAGGGCACGCTTCAAAGCGAAAGCTTTCAGCGCTTGCTGGCCTTCTGGCGTATCTGGCGGCTCAATTCTACGATAGGTCTGGTAGGCATCCCAGGTATCCTCCCAAACCCATACAAGATTATCTGCAAGAACCAAATTCCGGAATGTGATCGGGTAAATGCGCTCTTGAGGATCGTCTAATGAGGCATCAACAGGTATTAGCAGTGCCGGGTTTGTAACTCGTCCGCGCCTTAGTGAACGCAAAATGGCGCCAGACGCCTTTCTTTCTGCCGCCGTTTGAGCATTTGCTCCTAGATCATCGATCTCTTGCTGTACTGTTGGTGATGGGTTGTAATGTGCAGCATGAAAGATTCTCGTGATCACCAGCAGGTCGTTGACCGTCAATTGCGCGCCGCGTTGAAGTAGCATCTCCCGCAGGCGAGACATCTGGGAGATAAACTCCCAGATCATGGTTTCTGCTGTGACTTCTGGGGTTTGCCTCAGATTGTCTGCTTTCTTGCGAAATGCGTCTGTCGAGGCCAGGGTGAGATGTCGAGGTTGTCTGCCACTATCCGAGGGTGAAATCGTCACAATGCGCCGACACCATTGCACAGCCGCATTGGTAAATACTTCTGCCATTGCCAGTGACCAGGTTCCGTCAAAGAATACGTGGGATTGATCAAAAATGAATGTATTTTCGGTGCGACGAATCGTGAGAGCGTGATCGCCAATCCCTCGCGGTGATCGGCGTAGTTGGGCAAGCCATTCCTCACTGGAACCCATATCCCAATTAATGATCACCGGTGCATTTGCTAGAGCCAATAACTCTGCCTGAGTTTGTGACGGCAACATTGAGCGAAGAGACTTTTGAACGTTCCGGGAGGTTTCTGCTAAGAGAATGTCGGTAGCCAACTCCGGGTGTCGAATTTCAGGATGGGATTCAATCAGGATTTGTTGAAGCTGCCATTCTACCTGTGAGGCTGATGCCATATCAAGATAGCCCATCCACTTATGATCACGCGCACGGTAAAACTGTTCCCCTTCTAGGACTAACCGTTCTCTCCCTTCATCCACTGGCTCACCAGCATGAAAATGAAGGGGCCAGCGGCTGCCTCCATGACCATAAACAATTGGATTGCCTTCTTCATCATGTGCCGCAACATCAATCAGATAATATCTACCATTACAGATTATCCCAATGTGCGCATCCCAGAGAGGAATCGACTTCTTAGTATCCATGAACCGACCAGGGACAAGTCGCGCAAGCAAAGACATCTGCTTTTGGTACCCATTTCGCTTACCTGCTGCTAGTTTCTCGTACTGGTCGGTAACATATTGTTGCCACTCAAGGGGGAGAGCCGTCCGACGGGCATCAATAAACGACTCAAATGCTGCACGGCGAACCTCAGCGTAGGTCCCATTAAGCGGAGCACCAAAAGGCCGGGCTATTTCCCATTGGCGCTGAAGCCGAACAAATTCCGGGTCATGTGCCATCCCCGCCAATTCTGCCGCGCGGGAAATAAGTCGCAATAGCGTCCATTCATCCCACACAACACCCATCAGTTCTTCGTATCCCCATACAAACTGAATGACTGTCATGACCCATGAAGTGAGATCGTCCAGATTGTTAGCACTGTCTGGTCTGTCCTGCTGATAACCTGCTGTTTCGACTGTATGGTGAGCAAGGTCTTCTCGAAGGCCGAACCCAAGATAAAACTGCCATGCGCCACGTGGGAAGCTCTGCGAGTGTCCCCTGACCATAGCGCGGATTTGCTGAAACCAGTGGAGAGCAATGGCAGGAATTGCAATGAGAACAACGTAAAGAATCTGATTACCAATATCAGATAGACCAATACGGGGGCCACTTGCTTCAGATCGAATATGAACCCGACGAGCGCCTAGCAGCGCCAAGCCACTCCGAATAAGTCCGGAGAGGTTGCTTGCCGAAAAGTATGCTTCTAAAGGGTCTCTCTGTTGGAGGTCTTCAGCCATAACTATCTCAAGTTTGTTCCAAGTTTAACATCTAGTAAAGTGCAATCGTAGCATTCCCTGGAACAAGCTGCCACCATTCACTTTTAAGGTCATTTCTTTTCGGCAGCTATCTGTTCGAATGTTATACTCGACAATGGCAAAATTGCATTAGAGCCGCCTGCTTGGCGACTCGCTCAGGAGAGTAGAGTCATGAGACGTTCCGCATCTCGATTTATCCTTTTGATGCTCGCTGTAGTATCAATTCTTTCTGCTTGCAATGGCGGATCGAGTTCTGCGCCAAGTGTTACATCTGAATCCCCAGCAGTTCGGGAAGCCTTACCACTTCTGCAACAACCGACCGTTCCTTATCAGGTTGAACTCTATGCAGGTGGCATCAACTTTCCTGTAAAAATGGCTTGGGATCCTGATGGCCGTCTATTTGTCGCCGAAAAGGCCGGGGCCGTCCGTGTAATCTCAGCGGATGGTAAGCTTCAGGCCGATCCTGTGATTCAACTTCCCACAAATGCAGAAGGTGAGCAGGGGTTACTTGGGCTGACCATTGACCCCGATTTCGAAAATAACCATTATATCTGGGCATATCATACATGGTCTGACCCGAATCACGAAGAAGACACACCGATTCATCGCGTTGTGCGTTTTGTAGAGAACAATGGGGTTGGCAGTGATGTCCAGGTGGCTTGGACTGTCAAAGACGGCTTCCCGGAAAGCACGATTTTGAACGGCGGCGAGATCGGATTCGGAAAAGACGGTATGTTGTATGTTTCGCCAGGGTCTCAAAACAACATCCTGCTTGTCGTAAACCGAGATCGTCCTCATGGCAAGATTCTACGAATGACTCCGACCATCCCGGCAAAACCGGCTCCCGACAATCCAGACCCGACCTCTATGAACTGGGCCTACGGTCTGCGTAATACATTTGGCTTTACGTTTCAGCCAGAGACAGGCATTATGTATGGGACGGATAATGGCCCCGATTGCGATGACGAGATCAATCGCATCCTTCCCGGACTGGATTATGGATGGCGCATCGACGGCCTGTGCGAAGATCAGCATCTCCCGGCTGACTATCCCAGCCGCTTTGAGCCACCAATCGTTTCTTTCACACCGACAATCTCACCCACAGGAATCATGTTCTATACAGGAGATGTCTTCCCAGAGTGGAAAGGTGATCTATTCTATTGTGCTTACAATCTGGGGCGCATGTACCACATCAACCTGGAGGACAACGGAGTAGATATTAAAGGTGCTGGTACGGTGGATACTGGTTATCCACGCTGTGCTGTTGCCATCACCACTGGGCCAGATGGCTTCATCTACTTCAGCGACATTAACGGGATCTATCGCGTGGTGCGCGCAGGCAACTAATTGGCAATCAGAACAAACGTCGCTAAATGCCGACGGCCTTATTGCGTTAACAGGAAGGCTACTAGGGCATCAATCTGTTCCGAGGTGAGCAAGGCTCCGTATTCCTGAAACATTGATCCATTCTCGAAGCCGGGTGCTTTGTATGTGTTCGGGGAAACAATCGAAGTGCGAATGTAACTTTCAGCGGATTGACCAGGAACCCGTCGGGCCGCCGTCTCCTGAATGCCTTGCAGCGTAGGGCCAACCAGAATCTCTCCCGTGAGGGAATGGCATAACGCACAGGCCGGCACAATGGCTGTGCCATTGTGAAATAGCTCTTCTCCCTCAGCAATCCGTGGGTCTGCTGTTGGCTGAATATCCGCGGCTCGTATTAAATTTGTGCCGACCAAAAGTGCCCAGCTTCCTCGATCATCCCATCGCAATACAAACCCAGTGAAATCAATCAGCAGCACAAGAATGAGCAACGTTGTGCCAATTAACCAATTGGATCGCCGTCGCTTGTAGCCACCAGTCAATACGACACGCATGAGGTGGAGAATTACGGTGACAACAAGCGCCTGACCAGCCCAGAAGTGAAGATTGCGAAGCAACCATCCATAAGGAGTCGCATAGGCGATCAACTTCACACTGTCATTGGCTAATTCAGGCGTGGGAACATAGAAGAAGGCTTCTAGAATGCCTGTTACACCAAGAATGACAAATAAGGCTGTGCTAATAGCACCGAGGTGAAACGTATAAGCAAACCGTGCAGAGGATGACGGTGTACTCGGCGTGCGGAGATGGGCGTAGAAATTGGGACGGCGCGCCATTAGATGACCTGTAGAATTCCAGCCGATTGCGTTTTGGGGAGGCGAAAAGAAGCTTCTACTACAGAAACCCGATCCACAGTGAGAGTCCCTGTGCCAGACCAATATAGCCTTAGAAATCCCAGTGGTCTGGTCGCCGGGCCATTGATAACCGTGCCATCTTCTGTAAATCTGCTCCCGTGGCAGCGACACTGATAGGTTGTGTCCGCCTGCAAGCGAATGGTACAGCCAAGATGGGTACAAATAGCATCCACAGCGAAGTACCCGGAAGAATCCTCATGAAGCCATACCTGACCATTCTCGATATAGGCGGGCAGATCAGGGAGCGAGCCTGAAGAGCCAAGCGGAAACTGTGTTCCACCAGTAGTTGGTGGCTCAAAACGAAGATACTTCACCAGCCCCCAAAGACCAGCCATGAGCGGGACTGTCCAAGAGACGTTGATCGCTCCCAAGAGAAACTCTCGCCGCGGAAGTTTCTTTTCACCACTTTTCAGGATAGTACGGAGCTTTTCCATGAATTATCGCAACGCCGCCCGAATAGTAAGGCCAACGACACCAACCAGTACGAGAACCAGCAGTATCTGGGGAATGCGCCCCTGCCGATTGAACCAGATAGCTATGCCATCATTAGACCAGTCCGTATAGGGAAGGAGTGCAAGAATCACGACCACTGCAAGGGGAGTTAACACACCCGCTATCGCTGGTGGCCAACTGCGTAGAAGCTCCTGTACCCAAAGAAAAATCCAGGGCGCTTTAGTATGCTCCACGAGAGCGCCTGGTTCTGCTGCTGGCCCGATAGGTGCATCAATGAATATCGATACGGCAATCAGAGCCGCGAGGGTAAGAAAGAATGTCAACCACTCATGGCGAACGATTACTTGTCGGTCGGTTCTGGGGAGGGAGTCTTCTCCCTCTTTTCGTGTCAGGCTGGAAACTCCGCCGTCGCGTCGAACGCGAAAACCGTGCCAGACGATCAGCGCCAAGATCGGAATCCCCAGACCCATCAGATGCCAGGCATAAAACCTCAGGAGGGTTGCTTCGCTGATTGAAGTCCCACCAACGATCATCCGATAGATGGTTTCAGCAAGAGAGGAATCTGCACTGCGCTGCGCAACAGACATACTGCACGCTGTTAGCATAACGCTGGCCCCAGCCAGCAAAACCAATCTGGTCAGCCAGAGCATGCCCCAAAGAAATCTTGGACGATGTGAATGAGTCACCAATCTATCCACCATAACAGAACGATCTTAGTCATTCCTCATCTGAGAGAGATAGTGCCAAAGATCATTCGCAGGCTATCAAACTGTCACCCCTATTGTCGGGTATCAACAATCACGTTCGTGTCACATGCAGTACCTGCGGGTGGCTGAACAATGCGTGGTAGCCCCCATCCGGCCCAATCACCGGTGAAATCTCCCACAGGGCCAGGGCCAGTTTGCAACGTGAACCGAATTTTCTGATCAGCATACTGGCTCAAATCAAGCAGGTAGGGATGCCAGTGCTGATCTTCTGGCGCATTGCTAATGTATGTGTCAAGAAGAATGGATTGACCATCTCCACTCTCTGACGCCACACTCACCGTAAAGTTTGCCCCATCGCCACCCCATACCCAACTGTCTGGATACAGAGCCAGATCGACCCGAAAGCATACCGGAGCAGATGGTAGCGTTAGAGAATACGTGAGCCTTCCTTCCGGCGCAAGCAAGAGAGTCTCATACGCAGGCTCACCCGGCATATCGAATGAAAGCACCTTAGGAGGCGGCTCTATTGTCTGATCAATGGAAGCCGAATCAAACTCCCTAATTAGATCAATTCGTGTGACATCGTTTAACAGTTCCGGGGCATTCTGACGACTCCAGTATGGAATCAATCGGAAGAACTGGAATCGGCCAAACTCATATTCCATTCGATAGTGAAGATCGGTGAATGCTCGATATTCGGGAATGTCCCTCCAGGAAATATTCGGATTCTTGAAGTCAAAGAATGTGCGATCAAATGTGGTCAGAAGCAAATATACAGGCGGGTCACGATAAATATCATCCAATGCCTCTGCTCTCCATGCGTCTTGCCAGGGGTTCCCACCCCGAACATGCATCAGCAAGGGTTCGTTATAGATAAATCGAGTAGGACTGGCACGATCAGCAAGATAATAGATCGCTGTGTGATGACCCCAAACCCAGATTTTGTCGGTGGGCATAGTGCGCTCCCGAATATACTGAGCAGCGATAGCGTGATCCCACGTTCCCTGTCGCTCATAAAATACTTCCTGAGACTCGTGGCCCATCAGATATGCACCCAGAATCTTCCATTGGTCAATATAGAAGAAGGCTCCGGTATTGACCAGAAGAGCGGCTCCCAGCAATAGAGACAAGGACATGCGAAATTTTGCTGTGGGGAGAGAAGTTACCTCCTTCAAGAGTATTCCGCATCCTAGCGCAAATGCGGGCAGGCTTGCCGTCCAGTGGTAGGGGGTGAATCGCTGCTGGCCCCAGACTACTACAACCCCTGCCACGAACGCTAGCATAGTCACCCATCCAACCCATCGCCGTCTATGCAGGGCAACTCCAATCCCGATCAGCGATGCGCCAATGACGACTGGCAGGCGGCCAAAGTACTCCAACGTTTGCTGGACTGGCTGAGAACGCAGAGCATATTCATCTGGATTTAGCTGCGCTTTTGGAAAGTAAAAGAAAATGAATTGGAGATGTGTGATTGCATCGCCAAGAGCGCCGACGGAGAATAAGTAGATTGCAAAGCCAGCGGTCAAACCAAGTGCTCCCGATAGGGTTAGTGCAAAAAACATTACCCTCTGGGAAGCAGTTTGCTCAGGATCTAGCAAGATCAAGCTCAACGCTGTCACCCCATAAGGTAGGATGAGGGCGTATTTGTAGAAAACAGCAATGGCAAGCAAACCTCCTCCCAAAAGCAAAGGCCATCTCCGAGTCTTAGCTTGTCCCAAAGTAATCCCAAGAAACCCTACCAAAGCAAACAGATTTGCAAAGCTCTCTGGCTGTGCATTCATATCAAAACGGATTGCAATGGCGAGAAGCCCGTATAGAAGGCCGGTAGCATAGGCCAGCCATCGATTTACACCAATCCACAGAGAAGCCAGTTTAGCAAGTGCCAAAGATGACACTGCGATAACAATGGCATTCAGAATATACGGGCCTGAAGGAGTATGTCCGAAGATGATCTCAGCCAGTGCATACGTGTAGTGCATGGCTGGCCCTTTGGTATCCCAGCAACCACGAAATGGCACGTTCCCGCGCAGCAAACTCTGAGCGCATGTGGCATAGACACCTTGATCGCGGTTCAAAGGAACGTTCCAGAAAGGTGCAGCTACTCCTAGGAGAAAGAGTATCACAAACAGCGGTGCGATCCGGGACAATACAGTCTTCTTATCAAAGAATGGGTTTGATTTAAGCAGAGGCTGGCTGTTACTCATCAATGCTCCGAAGGTTGCTTGGTAATGTCAGCGCAGACTTTCTAGTCTACTGGCGGGCCAAACTAGGTGCAACGAAAAGCGACGCTGGCATGAGCATGGTAGAATGCATATCCTCATCACTGAATCCGGGGATTTCTGCCGTGCGTTCGTCTCTTCCAGGCTGGTCAATCCCGCTGCTAATATTTCTGACGGTTTCGTCAATTTACTTTGCTGCTCTGTCGGGTGTAACGTCTAGCAATGACGGCAGCCACTATGCGCTCGTACGCGCGCTGGTGGATCGGCGCAGCTTTGAAATTGCACCCTATCTGGAATTTACTGAGCATCAAGATTATTCGCTAAATGGGGAACGCCGCTACAGTGATCGTCCTCCCGGAACGGCTTTGCTTGCAGCCCCTCTTTATGCCCTCGGAACTCTGTCTCCAGCCCCCAACGTGCCAGTGCCGTCTTCGCGGCAGCATCAGTGACGATATTTTATCTGGTGCTGCGCTATCAGCTTCACCGATCTCCATCTGCGTCCTTGCTCGCTACCTTGGCGCTGGCATTCGGAACAACCACCTGGAAATACGGCAGTGTTCTGTATTCTCACGCACTGGCTGGTTTAGTCGTCTGGATCGGAGTCTTTCTTGCACTTCAGGCTCATCAGCATGCACCCAGCAGGGCAATATCATTTGTGTTTGGCTTCACAATTGGATTCGCTCCGCTGGTGGAATATACCAACGTATTGGTGGCAGCCATTCTTGGTATTGACTGGCTCGTGAGCCTCCTACGAATCGCCAGGCAGAGATCAGACAATTGTCCTTCGAAGGCAAAATACGCTGTTTTCGGAGCAGCAATTCCAATCTCATTGCTTCTGATCTACAACACGCTGAATTTCGGTGGGC
>JAHEME010000006.1:17827-18715 GCA_024643825.1 Chloroflexota bacterium
AGCTTTCCACTTTTCATGTCGATACGACCATCTGGCCCCAGAATGCGGGTTTCGCAGCCGATTTTGCGACCCCATTACCACAAGGGCTTATAGGGATGCTTTTCTTTGGGGATAATAACCAGGGATTATTTTTACTGGCCCCGATAGCTATCCTCAGTCTGTTTGGTCTGCGATCCCTCTGGCGGTATTCGCGGCGGTCGTTCCTCCTGCTGATTGGTCTCTTCACAATCATGCTGCTGGTCATTTCAAAGAGTACTACATTCAACCCTCTTACGAACGATGGGCGCTATTTAACTCCATTTGTGGGGCTATGGCTAGTTCCAATGGCCTTTTGGATTGATACAATAGCGGAGAAACGGCAAAGTGAACGTTCCTTTTCTGTGAAAAGAATAGCTCTCTATGGACTACTATTTCTGTCCATCCGCAATCAGCTTCTGCACATTGCGTTCTCGTGGAACTACGATCTCGATCTGAGTCGGTTAGCACGGATGGCTATGCCACCTCAGAATGTCTCCTATCTTCTGAAGACAGTATTCCCCAGTGCTGGCAATTTGCCGATGCTCTGGTTGATAGAGCTTATGATTGGTAGCACGCTCTGGGTGATATGGCAGTGGTATCGGCATCAACAAAACAAGAAGATCATACAGGCTGCGATGTAGTTATTCCATCCCTTGTGCCATCCGAATCGCTCGAATCAACCTTTCTGGCTGATGTCGATAAGCGCTCCACGGGACACGGCCACTTGCAATATCGGTCACTAGCAGAGCCAGCGCATGATTGACCGGGGCAAGGCGGTTCATGCCTGCCGCTGCCTGTGCGACCGCGCCATTGAGCCAGATTGCTTCCGTTTCACGGCGTCTAGCACGCAGTGAGAGGAGCAAAGACGGC
>JAHEME010000302.1 GCA_024643825.1 Chloroflexota bacterium
TTTGTGGACGCGGCGATGTGCAGCATCGTGCGTCCCGTAGCCGGGCGATTGATCGCTTGGCGCGATGTACGCATCACTGATATGATGTGTAACGAGGATGAATCGCAATGGTAACAATGACAATACCCGGCAACGAGGAACTGGTTGAACGTCTAACCGCAATCGCCGCCGATCAGGGCGTGACCGTTGAAGAACTCGTCGAGCGGCTGCTCGAAGACTACGTATCCCAGCATATCTCGCGGCGAAATGATCCTATCGTTGCAGTGTTTGACAGCGGTGATCCCGATCTGGTAGCACACCACGAAGACATCCTTCACGATGAATGGCATCCAGATTAATCCCCGTCGCGATGCGATAGCAGATACCGGTTTTCTACTGGCAGTGATGGATAGCCGGAGCAGAGACCATTCCCGATCGCTTGAATTCTATGATAGTTTCGCCGGGCAGATCATCGTGCCGACTGTGCTCTTCGGCGAATTATCCTACATGCTGTATCGTGCAGGTGGAAACGCTCTGGTGCTGCGGGCTTTGCAGGGACTCAGGCAGAGCCACGTCACTCACATGGATCTCTCAGATTCAGATTACAGCCGGGCATTTGAAATCCTGGGGAAGTATCTGGATACTCGTATCGACTTCATAGATTCATGTGTCATGGCAATCGCAGAGCGGCTGCAAATCTCCCGCATCCTGACGTTTGACCATCGTGACTTCGGGCTGTATCGGCCTGCTCACATCTCCCACTTCGAGTTGATGCCGTAGCTCGTTACCTTCCCGGCACGATAATCTCCCCCCACCCCTCGACCCTTCGCATATTCTCCGGCCCCGCCCCATCCCGATTCCACGGGCGCGCATACAGATACGCCACCTGTGCCACCGCCGCATACGCGGTCACCGCATCGGCCCGATCATCGCACGCCAGCAGCGGAGCGCGCGGCAGCGCCTCGACTTTCTCCGATCCCGCCAGCCCCATCACCAGATGATCGTAGGCGAAGCCGCCCCGCGCTAACCATGCCTCCGTCGAAGGCCGCACGATCTCCGGTCGCCCGGTGACCAGCCACACCTCGCAGCCCTGCTCCCGCAGCCGTGCCAACCCCGCCGCCGCCCCCGGCATGGGCGCGATCTCCATCTGAAACTCGTTGCTGTTGATCAGCAGCACGACTTCTTCTCGCGGGATGGAGAGGGCCTGCGACATGCCGAAGACGTGCATGTCGTCCATCGTGTACGCCGTGCCCAGTTTGCGGTTGAGATGGTCGAGCATCAGGGGCGTGGTATCCGCCAGTACGTCGTCAATGTCGATCACGGCGAGGGGAGCATCGGGCATATGGGAGTCTACTTTCGTAGGATGGGATCAGCGCCCAGTATAGCAGCCGCGCTTCGCGCCATGCAACGAACCTCATCGGCCCTGCGTATACAGTATGGGGCAACAGGCTACTGTTAGGAGGAATTCGATGCTGATCGAGAGACCCGAAGACCGAAGTAGAATGATGGTGCGTAATGCACTGCGCGGCGGGATCGCAGGGCTGGAAGTTGGGCTTATCTTCGCGGCCCTCACCCATTATTTGAACTACAATTTCGTGTTGTTCCTTGGGGCGACGTTAGTACCCGGCATTTTCATCGCGTCACTGATCGTGCTGATTGGCCTGCTGGTGCAGAAGCGCAACCGATCCCTGCATCTGGTAGAAGCCGAGCTTGAGAAGGGGCTTGCCATGCTGGAGCGCGGCATGATTGATGCCGAGGACTATCAGCGCATCAAAGGGCAGGTGATGGAAGCCTATCGTCCGGGGCAGCGCGACCCGCGCATGGTACTCCGCTGGGCGTTCAACGGGGGTGTAGCAGCGGCAACTATCCCCCTGCTAATCATGGCCGTTCACAGTATGCGATGGTGGGGCCCCGGTTTTATCCTTGCCACCATTGCGGGGCCAGTGATCCTCGGCGGCGGCCTTGCCGCAGCAGCCAGCGCAGGTGTGTGGATCGTTCAGAAGCGCGGCCTGCATCTTCCTCAGCCAACCACCGAGCGCCGCATGATCGGCAAGTGATCGTTATCGGTATAGGCTCCCTTCGCTTATGAGTATCAGCGGCGTGGTATCGGCCAGCACGTCGTCAATGTCGATGACGGCGAGGGGAGCATTGGGCATACGCGAGTCTGCTTCCGTGCTTTAGGTCCAGTCGCTTACGGCGCAAATCGCAGCAAGACTCGCTGAATGAGCGAAATCCCTACCGGAAGCAGGATGGCAGCGATCACACTCTGCAAGGCTCCTGGCTGCCACGGCCACGTCGAGATTTGCCTGAGCAGACGAGATTCCGTCTCCAGGGTTCCCAGCACCTTGTTCAGGGAATCGATCTCGGCTAACTCGTTGCTTCTCACGCGCTGGCGAATCTCTTGCATCGTGTGTTCCATTGCGGTCGCATTATCATCCAGCAGGCGCTCTTTCTCCTCCACCAGCAGGCGGTGGATGCCCAGCAAGGGCCAGAGAAATGTGGTGAAAGGGAGCAGCAGAAAGATAGTCAGAAAGATGACAAGCGTAATCGATTGCACGATTCCTGCCGAGTTGGTAATTTCAGGAGCTACCAGGATCGCGCCAAACGGAAGTATCAGACCTATCGTGGTGTAGGCGCTCAACCAGGCAAACGCATAGAGGGGGCGATGATGGAACAGACTGACGTGCGTATGCTGCGTAAATATGAAATTCATGACTCTGAGTTGATGAATGGTGTGATAGACGCCTACGGACGTGATGCCCCAGAGCAGGATGTACAAGGCAAGGTATAACGCGATAGAGAGGGAGGTGCCTGCGTAGTTGTAAAGCCTTGCTCCCTCCTGAAAAGGAATAAGGAAGGCCAACGCGCCAATCCCCAAACCTATAATCGTAGCAACCCAGGTTGAGCGAGCAGGGAGTGTGGTAAGTTGGTAGCGGAACAATTTCTCGTGCTCAGGGGTGGCATCGAGCGCTGGGTAAAAGCGGGTGAAGGCAGTATGCGCATACCTATCGAGATAATAGAGTAGCCCAAGCATATAGAAGCCCACACCCATGATGTAGATATGAATAGGGTACAGTGTTCCGACTGGATACTGCCCTGCCGCCCACTGAACCGCCGCGAATCCCACAATGGAAATTACGGCGAGCAGCCCATAGAACAGCCACACAGGGATAGGTAGTCTATCCAACCACTTTTCAAGCCCATCAAGCCAACTGGGAGAGTAAGGGAGAGACATCGTGTCGCTTTTGTTCGGTGTGTCAAGAGGAGGTTGCGCTGTCATTCGTCATCCTTAGAAGCATTCTCGATGAGATGGTATGCAGACTATGCCACAGTTTCATTGAATTTCAAATACCATCTTGCTTGCCACCCAACCTAAAACAAGGGATCCAAAGACAAAGTCAGAAGTCCCGCCACCGCCATCCGCCAATGGACTCCTCCTGCCGACTGGCCTACGCTACTCGGTAATCGAACCGGGAGGATGCCTGATGACGGCCATCACCGCCCGTGCAGGGTCGTACCTCACACCAACCGCTGCCCGCCCCGAAGTCTGTGCAAGTGACTATATCTTCGATCTTGTGAAGGCTGGTTGCGATGGCATCCGCCCAGCGTCGGAAACCTGCGATTCAGCGGGGTTGCGCTAGCAGAAGATGGGAGTATAGTATCCCGTACGAATCACATTTCATTGGGGGAGATCTGTTCATGGCAACTGTGGCTGACACGTCTGGTAGTAAGCAGAACCTGCTGGTTCGATCCATCGTTGTGGCGGGGCTGATCATTTTTGTGCTGCACCTGCTCGATTCCACTATCCTGTTCACACAGGTGTTTAAGACGCCACTCATTATCGTGACGCAGTTCATTGCTGCTGGTTTGCTGGGGGGAGCTGCGTACATGGGCGGGATTGGCACGGCGCTGCTTGGCCTGTTCCTCCATCTCGTGATTTCGCTGGTCGTCGCAGCGGTGTTCCTGGTGGCCGTACAGCGTTTGTCCGTTCTGCGGCGCAACGTCCTCATCGGCGCTGTGCTGTATAGCATTGCAGTT
The DNA here is from genome assembly GCA_024643825.1 of Chloroflexota bacterium. Classification (GTDB taxonomy): domain Bacteria; phylum Chloroflexota; class Anaerolineae; order Aggregatilineales; family UBA3940; genus JAHEME01. The sequence goes on from JAHEME010000302.1 coordinate 4,018, forward strand.
CACTGGGTACTGCTTTTTGTCGTGATCCCGCTTAGCGCAATACCAGCGGCAGACCCTCCCCCCCCACTCGGACTGCTCCTGATCTGGGGCGCTGTTGGGCATTTCCTGACCGTCGGGCTGCCGCTGGTTTTCGTGGCACGGAGGAATCTCCTGGGCAGCGAGTAGGGGCGCAATCCGCCTGACGATCTAAAGCCTTCTAGCAATTTGCAGCTTCTATGAAGCGGGGCGCGTTGGCTGGAGTCGCCATCTCTGGTGACAAGGCTGACTGCGCCCCGAGATCGGTGTGCATCCCTCTCCACAATTGACTCCTCCCGCCGACAGGACTACGCTAATCGGCAATCGAACCGGGAGGACATCCAATGACCGCCATCACCGCCCCTGCTGTTGAGTCTGTGCCTGCTGCCAAACCGCTGCCCACTCTCGTCAGGATTGTGTACGGGACGGGCGACTGGGGATTAGCGGGCTTCACCACTCTGCGAACCCTGCTGCTGGGCATCTTCTTCACCGATGTCGTCGGCCTTGATGCCCGCCTCGCCTCGGTCGCCCTGTTCGTCGGCCTGATCTGGGATGCGATCAACGACCCGCTGGTGGGCATGCTCACCGACCGGGGGCTGATCGGAAAACGGATGATCAAGCGGCTGGGCCGCCGCCGCCCGTTCCTGCTGATCTTCGCCATCCCGTTGGGATTGAGCTTCGTGGCGATGTGGGCGGCTCCGGGCTTCCACTCACAGATCGCGCTGCTGATCTACGTGACGTTCATGTACTCGCTCTCGGATACGATCTACACGCTGATCTCCGTGCCGTACTGGTCGCTGACGCCCGAACTCACACCCGACTACGACGAACGCACCACGCT
>JAHEME010000303.1 GCA_024643825.1 Chloroflexota bacterium
CAGCACAAATACCTGTCGCAGATGTTCGTTAGTATCCAGCAGGCGATCCTCAAGGCCCAGTTCGCGGGCCAGTTCGAGCGCCCAGGGTTTCTGTGTCAGAAACGAATCGGGGCCAGCCTCTATCACGAAAGGTGTGGCGCTGTCTCTGTCGATGGTCTCTGTGCGAATCTTGCCGCCCCACCGATCTGATCCTTCCAGAACGGTCACCTGAATATTGCCACCAGTCTGCGCAGCATATTTCTGGAGATACCATGCCGTACTGAGTCCGGTGATGCCGCCGCCAATGATGGCGACGCGCAGGGGAGAGTCGCTGTTGTGATGTGCGGTCTCTGCCAGCAGTTGTTCTTCGCTCATACGCGGCCTACTGATGCGTGTACTCATGCACGAACTCCACAAGGCGTTTCACATTATCGACCGGGGTGGAAGGGAGGATGCCATGCCCCAGATTGAAGATATGGCCCGAACGCCCCTTCGCCTGATCCAGCACGTAGCGCGCGCGCTTCTCCAGTTCCGGCCAGGGGGCCATCAACGCGATGGGGTCAAGATTCCCCTGCACGGCGACATTCGTACCCAGCCGCCCCCATGCGGCTGCTAGATCAAGCCGCCAGTCCACGCCGATCACGTCACCCCCGGCGTCGCGGATGTCTTCCAGAAAACCCGCCGTATCTGTGCCAAAGTGGATGATCGGAACGCCCGCCCCGCGCGCGATCTCGATGGCGCGGCGGCTGTAGGGTTGAACATAGCGGCGGTAATCATCGGGGCTGAGTGCCCCTACCCACGAGTCAAAGAGTTGAAGTACGTGAGCGCCTGCCTCGGCCTGCGCCCGCAAGTAGTGTCCCACCACCTCCGCCAGCTTCTCCATCAGGCGATGCCACACCTCTGGCTCGCCCATCATCAGCCCCTTCACTTTCTCATGATTGCGGCTGCTCCCACCCTCGACGGCATAAGCCGCCAGCGTGAAGGGCGCACCGCTAAATCCGATCAGAGGGATGCCGCGCGAGTCGAGCGCATTGCGCGCCAGCCGGATCGCATCGAGCGTAAAGTGCAGCGCCTCTTCTGGCGTGGGAACAGTCATGCGTTCCACGTCGCCAGCCGTCCGGATGGGGTTATGCAGCACCGGGCCTTCGCCTTTGATGAATTCGAGGCCCAGTCCCATGCCTTCCAGCGGCGGCAGGATGTCAGCGAAAATGATGGCGGCATCCAGATCAAAGGCATTGATTGGCTGCAACGTGACTTCGCAGGCCAGTTCAGGGGTCTTGATTAACTCCAGGATGGTGTACTTCTCGCGCAGGGTGCGATACTCGATCATGTACCGACCCGCCTGGCGCATCAGCCAGATCGGAGTTGCGTCAACTGGCTCACAGCGAATGGCTTTGTGGAAGCGGCTGTCAGAGAGATCGGCTCGCTGTTCGGCAGCCTGGGTATTGGTCTGTGTAGTCATTGGCATCTATTCTTGCAGCCATTTCGCAGCATCGACTGCGAAATAGGTCAGGATCAGGTCAGCTCCCGCGCGTTTGATTGAGGTCAAACTCTCAAGAGCCGTACGGCGCAGGTCTATCCACCCATTCATGGCTGCCGCGTGCAGCATGGCATACTCCCCGCTGACTTGATAAGCGGCTATCGGAAGATTGAACTGACGGCGAACATCGCTCAGAATATCCAGATATGGCAGGGCAGGCTTGACCATCAGAAAGTCCGCGCCCTGCTCCACGTCCAGCGCCACTTCCTTGAGCGCCTCGCGTCGATTGGCCGGGTCCATCTGGTATTGATTACGATCCCCGAATTGAGGGGGACTTTCGGCGGCCTCGCGGAATGGGCCATAGAATCCGCTGGCGTACTTGGCCGCATAGCTCATGATGGCGACATGATCCATGCCATTCGCGTCCAGCGCGGATCGGATCGCGCCAACCATCCCATCCATCATCCCCGACGGGGCGATCACATCGGCCCCGGCTTCCGCGTGCACCACCGAGGCAAGCCCCAACAGGTCAAGGGTTGGATCGTTGAGTACATAGCCTTCGGGAAGATGAGGATTGAAGTGCTGGTGATTCGGGATATTAATAATGCCGCAGTGTCCGTGATCCGTGTATTCACAGAAACACATGTCGGAGATCACGACCATCTCCGGGAGTGCGTCTTTGATCGCGCGGATCGCCTGGGGCACGATGCCATCCGCATCGTAGTTCTCACTGCCAGTAGCATCTTTGTCCGCCGGGACACCAAACAGGATCACCGACGGGACACCCAGTTCCCATGCTTCACGGGCGAAGGCAACTGACCTGTCGACGGAAAGCTGGTACTGACCGGGCATCGAGCGGATGGGCTGCTCAATATCGCGACCCGGCTTGATGAAAAGGGGATAGATGAAGTCGGCAGGTGTCAGACTCGTCTCGCGCACCATGCGGCGCAGCGCTTCCGACTGACGCAGACGGCGCGGGCGCACCGTCTGGTGGGCCAGAGCGGCGCGTGCAGGAGATTTGGTCAGAGTCATTTCGTTCGCTCCGATGCAAACGCACTGTAGTAAGATTCCATTGATGTCAGGATTCCTTCCAATGTATATCTGGTTGGCACGACGGTTGCCTTAAGCCCATGTTTTTCAAGAGCAGCGGCTGTCGCCCTGCCGATACAGGCAAGGCAGACATCCTGCAAGTCTGTCAGGTTGCCGCCTTCAGTGCGGAGACGATCTAGAAAATAATCAACCGTTGACCCGCTGGTGAAGATAACCGCATCAACATGATGCGCAGCCAGCAGGCCGGGGACATCCTCACCGCCACGACCAATCACGGTGCGATAAGCGGCGACTGGCATAACATCAAATCCCGCTGCTCTTAGCTCATCCTGTAAAACTGTTCGCGCCAGGTTTGACTGCGGCAGGAATACTCGGCTGGCCGATTCCGCCTTCAACGCCTCGGCAAGCGCCTCAGCGACATGCTCCTCAGGGACTAAAGCCGGTTCTACGCCGAGCCAGGAAACTGCCGCCTCCGAAGTTTTAGGCCCGATGGCAGCGACTCGAACGAGGTTAAGCGCGCCCATCGGCCACCCAAGAGACTGTGCCCGACGCGCAAGCGATAGGGCCGTATTTTCACTGGTGAGGATCAGCCAGTCATACTCGCCATCTGCGATGGCATGCAACCCCGCATCTAGCTCGGTGGTGTCTTCAGGGGGCAGGATGTCAATGCATGGATAGCTGATTGGATCCGCTCCGCGAGCGCGCAGCATCCTGTCAAGCTCGCCTGCTTGATACAATGCACGAGTGTTGACCACGCACTTCCTGTTCAGTGACGCTGCGCCGGTCATGGGACACCCTCCAGAAGACGGTTTGCCCCTTCGTGCAGCGCCTGCTGCGCCAGTTCGTGGCCGATCCGAGAAGCATGTTTCAGCGCGATCTGGCCCTCTCGATCCGGAGCAAGCGTGGCAGTTACATCGATCTGCTGAGAGCCATCCAGCGCAGAAACTCGCCCGCGTATACTCAGAGATTCGTCTTGAACTTCCGCATAGGCCGCTATCGGGACCGAACAACCGCCGCCTAACCCGGCCAGGAAAGCACGCTCGGTGGTTACAGCGACCTGTGTCACAACATGGTTGATCGGCGCGAGAAGGGCGATAGCTTCCGGCTCCGCGCGGCACTGAATACCCAGCGCGCCCTGCCCCGGAGCCGGAAGCATCCAGTCCAGTGAGAGCACCTCGCTAACCGCATCCATTCGTCCCAGCCGTTCCAACCCGGCCCGTGCCAGGACGGTAGCGTCATAGACGCCGTCCAGCACTTTTTGAACCCGTGTCGGCACATTGCCGCGAATATCTTCCATGTTCAAATCAGTGCGATAGGCCAGAAGCTGGGCTGCACGACGACGGCTGCTGCTTCCTATCACTGCGCCTTCAGGAAGCTGGTTCAACGTCAGTCCTGCTTTGCTAACCAGCACGTCGTTGACCGGGGCGCGCTCTGGCACAGCGCCGATGACCAGTCCTTCGGGATCGTCGGTGGGCATATCTTTCAGGCTGTGAACTGCCAGATCGATGATACCCTTGATCAGCGCCGCCTCAAGTTCGGCAGTGAACAGCCCTTTGCCGCCGATCAGGGGTAATGGGGTATCCAACACCTGATCGCCTCGCGTGCTGAAGACGACGACCTCGACGGCCAAAGCCGGGTACGTGGCCCGGAGCAGACTGGCAACATGATCCGCCTGCCAGCGTGCCAGCTCGGAGCCGCGCGTCCCAATGCGGATCAGATCAGTCACCGTATAAGGCCCCTTCTGCTTGCCGTGCCGTTGCGCCATAGCCATTGCCATTTTTGCGTGAACTTCGCGCGCGTTCTGTCGCGGGGAATGATTGATCCAGACCGAATAATTCCCGCGTTACGCAGGCATACGTGTAGCCATCACCACTAGCGGCATGTTGCCGAAGCTGAACCGTTGGTTCGTGCAGCAGCTTGTTGACCAGACGATGAGCCAGCAGTTCGATCACTTCCTGCTCGCGGTGAGTAACATCATCTAAACGGTTCAGGGCACGCTCGACTTCTGCCCCGGCAACTTCATTTGCCCAGGCATGCAGGTCAGCGATCAGCGGCGTTACCTGGCGGCTGCTGATCCACTCGGCATAAGTCGCGGCTTCTTGTTCAACAATCGCCTCGACCTCAGGAACCGCAGACTCACGCTGGGCCATGTTCTCATCGAGCACCGATTGCAGGTCATCAATATCGAACAGATGCACACCGGGCAGGCTTCCAACCGCCTCTTCGATGTCGCGTGGCACGGCGATATCTACCAGCACCAACGGTCTCTGGTCGCGCCCGGCCAGGATCGGGGATACTTCCCCAACATGAAGCACCGTATGTGGCGCTCCCGTGGCGCTGATCACCACATCC
>JAHEME010000304.1 GCA_024643825.1 Chloroflexota bacterium
GATGCTCAGGACGAAATATAAACCCAGCGTGCGCCGATCTGTGGGGAACGATTTTCGCTGCACAGCCATGACAATGAGCAGCCCCAACAATCCAAACAGCAGACGAAAGGAAACAAGCGTGAGGGGGCCGATCTCCTGCACAGCAATCTTGATCCACAGGAACGATGTCCCCCAGATCGTGCCCAGTAAGAAAAAAGCCCCCCATTCTTTGAGTTTCACATGAATCCTTTCTGATTCATCCCACCCTGAGTAATCAACTGTAGAACCTGCGACTCTGTCTGGTCTTACGTCAACCCGAAGCAGGGGCTTCGCTGGGTAGGATCATACTCGCCCAGGCGACTAACACGGCCCATACAACCTGCGCGGCGGCAATCACCGGAATCGGCAGAGCCACGTCCGGCCCGGAAATCGAGAGAACGCCAAAGCTGATAGCCGTCGACACCAGCATGATCAGCAGAAGCCATACAAAGCGGCTGAAACTATTTTCGGAATCAAATCCCCATCGATTGTCCGCCGCCCGCTGGCTGACTAAGGCCCCCGCCATCACAAGAATCACTGTCAACGGAAAGAATACGCTTAGAAAGCCGCCATATTGCTGAAATACGGATAGGTCACGAGTTTGCGTTCGTAGCAGGCTGATCGTAGACGACCACTGAAAACTCAGGGTCACGATCACAGTAAAGAAGTAGATTCGACGGAACAATGTTACCACCCGTGGCGCGTGGGTAGAAGCCACCATGAACACCATCGCCTCAATAGTCAGCGGGGTGAGCAGCGCAAAGTTATACCCCGCCACGAAACTCAATACGTTGGGCCGATTGCTTTCTATGTTGGCTTCCCCCGCGATCACGGCCCAGAAGTACGAGACCAATACATTCCCAAGAAACGTGATCCCAAGCAGAACCAGCGCACGCAGCGTAGCGTCGTCAGCCGTTCCTGCCCGATCTTGAGGACTCAGCCGTTCTACAAGAAACACCAGTACAGCGAAGCCAAACCCCGCCAGAATCCCGGCAACGGCGGAAAGCGAACTCGCTGCCTGGGTGATGTCCGACCCAGTAATCGATGGCATTGGCTCTTACCTTTTCTAAGTTGCTGCTTGTTTCTATAACCAGGAATCGGTTGATCTGTGAAATTCGCTAGAACTCTGGTGTGATGGTATGCCAATTCGTCTTTTGCTGATAGGCGTGAGCCACGCGAACCAGCATGGCCTCTCCCAATCCGATAAGCTGAACCCCTACAGGCATCCGATCCTCTGTAAACCCGCATGGCATCGAGAGCGAAGGCAGCCCACTCAGGCTGAACGGATACGTGAAACGAAGCAGTTCCTTCGCCGCAGAAAGACTCTCGTTGCCTTCAATGGGGAGTGCCGTCACCGGTGAAGTAGGGAGGACCAGCATATCGATCTCCTCCCGGAACAGAGCCTGAAGATCCGCTTGCCATTCGCGGCCCGTCTGCCGAGCCTGTGCATAATCGACAGCACTGCGCCGCTGCCCCCACTCCAGCCGTGCCCGAACATCCGCTCCAAATCGTTCTGGTTCACTGGCAAGGCGTTCCGCATGATAAGCGGCAGCATCCGCTAGGCTGATCACCGATGCGGCCCGAAGAACTTGCTGAATCTGGGGCAGTCGCACATCGACCGGGATGATTCCCAGGTCGGCAAACGTTTCGATGGCTCCGTGCACCGCCCCTACAACCTGATGGCTGGTTTCGCGCCAGATGAAGTCATCAATGGGGACGCCCACGCGCAGGCCCATCACCGGATCATGGATTTTCTGTGTACATAGTGCGGGTCGGATCGGTTGATCATCCATCGCATCCAGCAGAATACCCACATCCTCCGCGCTCCGCGCCATCGGCCCCACAGAGTCGAGCGTCCAACTCATCGGGATCACTCCCTGTGTGCTCACCCGCCCCTTCCCAGGGCGCAGTCCGGTCAGGTTGCAGAGTGCCGCAGGAAGCCGCACCGATCCACCAGTATCCGTGCCCAGCGCGCCTGGGCACAGCAGCCCGGCAACAGCGGCTGCCGATCCACCGCTGGAGCCGCCAGGGATCATCTCCACATTCCACGGATTCCGTGCTGGCCCATAATGCGGGTTTACGTTTGTTGCTCCGATAGCATACTCATGGAGGTGTGTCTTCCCGATGATGATCGCCCCTGCCGCGCGTAGCTGACGCACGACAGCCGCGTCGTGCTCCGGGATGTTGTCCTTGAGAAATTGGCTGCCCGCCGTAGTACGAACCCCCGCCACATCAATCAGGTCTTTAACGGCAATGGGGATGCCATGCAGCGGCCCCCAGTGTTCGCCGCGCGCCAGCGCATCACTGGCCTGCTGTGCCTCCTGAAGTGCCTCCGTAGTGAGCACGGTCAGGAAGGCGTTCAAGCGCGGATTCAACCGTTCAATGCGCGACAGACACGCTTCCGTAAGCTCGCGGGGAGAAAGCTGCCCACTTTGAATCAAAGTTGCTGCATGGCTGATGGTCAGGTTGGTGTAATCCAGTTCGTTCATGGCTCACTCTTGCTTGCGGGTCACAGTCCTCTATTGTAGCCGAACCGATGAGAGGAATGCATCTGGTTCATCAGGAGTCAGATTGCGTTATACTGTGTCGCGTAATCTTTTCCCAAGAGGACGTATGGTGTCGGCTCCACGAATTTCCATTGTCATTCCTGCGTATAACGAAGGCGAGGCCCTCGGCCCCGTTCTTGATCAGATTCAGGCGCTGCCGCTGGATGCTGAGATTATTGTGGTCAACGATGGGTCTGGCGATCAGACCGCCGCAATTGTCCGCGCTCGCAGCGGAGTTCGGCTGGTCGAACATGCTTACAATATCGGCAACGGCGCTGCCGTGAAATCTGGGATTCGTGCTGCTAGAGGAACAGTCCTCATCTTGATGGACGGCGACGGGCAGCATCAGCCTGCCGATATTGCCCGTATTGCCGCTGGCCTCGAACGCTACGACATGGTAGTTGGAGCGCGTTCTCGTGATTCGGAAACTGCCGCACACCGCGACCTCGCTAATGGATTATATAATCTCATTGCCTCGTATTTAGTAGGGCGGCGTGTTCCTGATCTGACCTCCGGCTTTCGCGGCATCAAAACATCGATTGCCAAACGCTTCGTCTATTTGCTCCCCAATGGATTTTCGTACCCAACCACGATGACGCTGGCGCTGTTCCGCGCAGGGTATACCGTCCTCTATGAACCGATTGTCGCTCCCGCCCGTCGCGGGCAGAGCAAAATCCGTCTGGTTCGGGATGGCTTTGGTTTCCTGCTTACCCTGATGCGCATTGGCACGCTCTTTGTACCGATCCGCATTTTTCTGCCGGTCGCGTCCCTGTTTTTCCTGGTCGGGCTGGCGTATGGCGCATTCCTGTTGATCGTTCGCCATCGGTTCACCAACATGCCCCCCCTGTTAATGATCGCGGGCTTGCTGCTTTTTATGATGGGGCTGATCTCCGAGCAAATCGCCCTGCTGCGCATGTCGCAGGCCAGCTACTTCGAGCATGATTTCGATGATAGCGATAGCCAATAATGGGGGCGGCTAATGCGATGGAACCACAGCCAAAACGCCGCCCTTTGCGAGCCATCATTCCCTATGCCCTGGGAATAGCCTCAATTGGTGCGCTGATCTTCTACCTCTGGCGCAGCCACTTGTTGGACGGGATCGACTTCCAGACTATCCGCTGGAACTATGTTGGGATCGCGCTTCTTTCCGAGATCATCGTGTTCGCGCTGCGCGGTATGATTCTCGCGCTGTTTGCCGGGGCCGCCGGAATCCGGCTGCGAGTCTTCGAGTGGTTTGGCCTTTCCGTCGCCAGTCAGGTATCCAACCTGATGGTTCCTGTCTCTGGCGGGATTATGGCGCGCGCGGGCTATCTCAAGCTGCGCTACGGCCTGCCCGTCTCCCACTTCTCTGCCCTGTTCGCCGCCAGCTACCTGATTATTTTCCTGGTCAGCGGAGTCTCCGGCTTGATCTTGATTCTGATTTCCGCCCTGACCGCAGGACAGACCGTTCCCTGGATCGCCGGGGTGCTGCTCATGCTCATGGCGACAGGCCCCGCTGTGATCCTCGTCCTGCCGCTTGAACGCCTCCCCCTTCCCAAAGAAGGCCGCGTCATGAACTGGATTCATGCCGCCCTTTCCGGTTGGAAGGAGATTCGCACCGACACACCGCTGCTGGCGAAGCAGGTCATCATTGTGACCTTGCTTCAGCTTATGCAGGCCGTTTCCCTCTATGCGAGTCTCTATGCTCTTGGAATCATCGTGCCCTTTGACCGTACGCTGCTGATGGGCGTCCTAACCAACCTGACGAATTTTGTACGCATTACCCCCGGTGCGCTGGGCGTGCGAGAAAGCATCACCGCGCTGGCGGCCCAATTTGTGGGGTTCCGCGCCGCCGAAGGACTGGCCGCCGCCCTCGTGATTCGTCTAGTAGATTGGGCTATTGCGTTCTCAGCGGGGCCTATCTTCATGATCGTCCTGGCGCGCCACACGCAAAACGCCCCCGCCCCGGAGGAAGCTGCCCCCTGAAAACAAAGACACCTCGCTGAATGCTGCGAGATGTCAGGAAAGAAGTTGGCTTTTGGCTGTGGGCCCAGCAGGATTCGAACCTGCGACCAACCGGTTATGAGCCGGCCGCTCTAACCGCTGAGCTATGGGCCCCTGAAGCGGGCAACGGGACTCGAACCCGTAATAACAGCTTGGAAGGCTGATGTGTTACCATTACACCATGCCCGCATTGTGATGCCATTGTACCCTTGTTCGCGGCCTGCTTCAAGGGCACGGAAGACGATCAAATCTTAATCGTCCATATCTTTCGGAACCAACCCCAACTCAATAGCCTCATCAATTG
>JAHEME010000305.1 GCA_024643825.1 Chloroflexota bacterium
AAACCACGGATCGCCATCTTTCTCTGGCTCTTCAAGTCTGAATGACGTGCGGAAGCCTCCTGCTGAAATGCCTGTCGCCGCAGCCTGCCACTGCTGCCACATCTCATGCAACTTGCGATTCTCTACATCGGACCCGTTTACTGTGGCACTTTCCGAGGTGAGTGCCTTCAGCCAGCGATGTTTCGGTTTTGCACCTTGGTGAAAGGCCTCACGAATGAAGGCATCGACGGTATAGCGAAGGAAGCTGTCCAGCAGGTCATGTGGTTGCGGCGCATGACTCGGATTATCGATGACAGCCCGGCATACAGGCGGCATATTCACCGCCATCTGAGCAGCCAGGTCGGGATCAGGCTGTGGCTGCCAATAAGCGGCGAAATGACCGCCGTGAGGCTCAATTGAGGGGAGATAGCCCTGCTTCACCAGAGTATTCATCGTAACTAGTGCCGCCTGCTGCCAGAATACAAGGTCACCCCCAAGCATGAATCCCAACGAGCCTTCGTGCTCAGGTGGAATCTGAAGTAGAAAGTCCAGCGCATCAGTTGGTTTGAGGGTCAGACACTCTTTGACAATCCAGCCGAGTAATTCAGGATCTCCTTCTGGCGGAGATACTCCGACTGATTGGGCTTCTGGCGATGGAACAGGGGATTTCCCAATGCCGGGCAGCCAGATTGTCAGGCTTCGCCCATCCGGTTGAGGATCGGTTGCAACTTGAGTGAGAATTCTCAGCAAAAGATTTGTAGTTGTGAGGAATGGATGAGGCGCTAATGTTCCACGCTTCCCCTTCCGTCGGTTTGAGGTTATGGTGCTGTCCTCGCCCCAAAGCACAAACTGGGTAAATTCTGGGTACCATGTGCCATGTAGTATTTGCATGTTCCATGTTAGTCCTCAGGGTCTGGTGGACTCTCTTCCGCTTCAGGCAGTTTAACCGCTGCGAATGCGGCGCGTGCCGCTCCATTTACTGGTCGCTTTTGTTTCTTACACCATTGACCCAATTCATCCACATCTATCTCTACAGGGCAGATATTAAGTCCCAAATCCCTGAGATGAAGCAGTGCCTTCGTGGCACTTTCCAACCACTCAGTATGAGTAGCTTCCAGTTTGTTTCGATCCACAGAAATCTGACGCAGATTCTGCCATTGTTCAGGGCGATACCATGCAACAGCAGCGACTGTGTTTGATTGTGAAGGGGTGATGTCTCGATCAGGCACAGATCACTTCCGGGTCGACTTTTTATCGCTGTGTGCAGACGCGGCTCTTGAGCGAGAGCCGAGAGCAGTTTTTTCTGTTTTACGTTGTGAGCCGTTACCCCACCTTTGCTCTACATCCTGACGCTTAATCAGCCAGTCACGTCCCACTTTGCGAGCGGGGATGCGCTGGTTGGCAGCTGCTTCGCGCACGGCCTGGGCACTGATGCCGAATTCTTCTGCAATTTCAGGGGCGGTCATGTCCCTCTCTGGATATTTGCGTTCGACTTCTAGCATCTTCTTATAGCCGTCTGGATCACGCTGTCTGAAGCGTTCTTCGACTGCATCCGTTTGAGCAGCAACCTCTTTTGGGCTTGGCGCATATTCAGCGATAATTTGCCGCTCCTCAGCCCAAATCTCCTCGATTTCCTCCTTATGATCATAGTAATAGGCCAATGCAGCATGAACCTGAGCGATCGTAAGCTCATAGTAGCGCGCAATGTCCTCAATGGAGAGGTTGTCCTGAGTGAAGACATCAGCAATGAATGCTACTGTGATATGCCGCCCCGCCATATGTGGCTCACCTCGCCGGAAACCGGGTGTCTTCACAATATAGGTCATTGGTTGTTGTGTGCTGTCACTCATCCTGTTTTCCTTTAACCTTCCCTAAATCCAGATGACCTGATTCGTTAGGTCTTCATGCTGAAGAGCGCGAAGTCTTTTGGCAATCTCCAGATGGTTATGTCGATGATGTGCTGTAATGTAGATAATGCCTGGATGTGTTGATAACGCCTCATATTTTGGCCTGAAATCTCGAACATTTGCAGTGACAATCACATAGCCATTAGCTACCGCTAAATCGGCCAAGCATTGATCATAGTTCTGAATGTTGCAGGGCACTTCCATATCAACATCTCGCAAGATTGAGATAACTTCCATTTCTCGCGCAATCGTGATAACAGGGCCATCAACGTTTTCATCAGTGAGAAATGTGTTGGTAATCGCAAATGGATCGCTCACAAAATTTCCCGGTTTGCACTAAGGTCTGCGCAAAGCATAGCAGATTATATTGCGCTAGCGCAATATAATCTCTGTGTGCTGGAGCTTGATCAACTTGCGGAAGACCCATCAAAATCGGTTGCAAATTTCTTGCAAGGGTATTATTATCGGCAGTAACTGGCTAACATCTTTATCATAAGATATCGGTGGTTCGAAACAGTTCCAGTCGCAGGAGTTTTTGCTGCCACGAGAACGCCCCACAATCTCATCGTATCAAACTTCGGATCAATACATGGTTGGTTTCAGGCATAACCTCTAACAGCACTTCTAAGATTTACAGAATTGAACGCGGATGTAGGGGCGAAAAGCTTTTCGCCCGGATACGAATGATCAGGGAAGTGCGTAAATCCTAACTTCAAAGATTCACCACTGTCTTTACAAGAGGGAAAGAATAGTGAATAACAAAGAACAGTTTGAAGTTCATGATCCTGCAATTCTAGCCAATGCACGTGCTGTTCTTGATGCCGCTGGTACTCATGCGCAGATGGCACAGGAAGTTGTCAATGCAGTAAAACGTAATGAAGAGTGGCGTGGGGAGGACTGTATCAATCTCCTTGCCCCTGAAGCACCGACAAGCCCAACGGTTCGCCGCCTCTTAGCCTCTGAGATTGGCACTCGTGCCGCCGAAGGACATATAGGGCGCGTGAATCGCTGGTTTGCGGGTACACAATACATTGACGAAGTGGAATCGCTATGTGTTGAATTACTGAAAAAAGCATTTCGCTGCAATTATGCGGATCATCGTCTCATGGGCAGCATGATCGGGAATATGGCAGTGTATCACTCGCTTGCTCAACCCGGTGATCGGGTGATGACTGCTGCTCAACCAATTGGTGGGCATTCCAGTAATCGCTATGGTGGCCCTGCCGGAACACGTGGCGTTGAGATTTTCGACATCCCGTTTGACCCTGAAACGTTGGATGTGGATTTAGATAAATTTGAAGAGGAGGCTCAACGCATCCAACCCAAACTTGTTGTAACAGGCATGTCGATGACTCTCTTCCCGCTTCCTGTCCGCGAGATGAGTTCGATTATCAAGGCATGGGGTGGCCGTTTTGTGTTTGATGGGGCACATCAAGCAGGACTCATTGCCGGACATCAGTTTCAAGACCCCCTCAAAGAGGGGGCGGACATTCTAACAGGGTCAGCAGGAAAGACGTTTAGTGGCCCACAAAGTGGCATGATTATGTGGAATGATCCTGAACTAACACAACCCATCACAAATGCGATTTTCCCGGTACTTGCAGCGACCCATCAGGTAAATCGAGTAGCGGCTCTGGCCGTCGCCGCAGCAGAGATGCTTGAGTATGGTGATGTTTACATGGAACAAATTGTCAAGAATTCTCAGGCCCTCGGCAAAGCATTGGAAGATCGAGGCATTCCCGTGCTTGCGACCAATCGAGGGTATTCCCAAACGCATCAGGTGATCGCGGATGTCGGTGAATTTGGTGGCGGCTTAGAGGTCGCTCACAGACTAGCGGAAGCCAACGTGATCACAAATAAGAATTTAATTCCCGGAGATAAGCCGGAAGACTGGGATCGTCCAAGTGGTCTACGAATGGGAACGATTGAAGTCACACGCTTGGGACTAATGGAAAACCACATGGCAGACATCGCAGAGTTTTTGGCGCGCGTTCTTGCCAATGGAGAATCGACAAGTTCAGTCCGTAAAGATGTCGAAGCGTATCGTCGCCCTTTGCAGACCTTTTACTACAATTTTGATAATGGCTGGCCGCAATCGATCTCCAGCTAAAGACGTAGGATGTAAGCAGTCTCGCATAGGTGTATGGGCGAGGTTCCACCCTCAGCACGCAACCTCGCCTTTCTATCTGCCGGATCATTTTGGCAATCATCAAGCAGTTGAATGACTTTTCCCCCCCCCATTATTTGGGTTCCACCTCATCCCCCTGATTTGCTATAATCCGCTGCATGGATGACACCTCTGAAGCTAATGTCATTATCCTTCCTGATCATCTACCCCTGGCAGACGATGTAGAGTCTCGTCTGGTAACATGCATTGCGTGCGGCGGCCTGACACCCGGATCGCTGGCCCCGCGCATTCGCTGTCAGGAGTGCGATACGGTCGGCTATGTCGATCGTGCCGGGCGGAACCTCGTGCCCGTAAGCTGGCAGTGTGACCACTGCGGCGCGCACAACGATGGCTCGACCAATTTCTGCCTCGAATGCAGTACCGGGCTAAGTACCCGCTGTGTTCGCTGCGAATTTCCTGTCTATACCTCGGTATGTGGGCACTGCGGCAGCCATCAGGATGCACTGGTGCGCCTGCAATCGCTGGAACAGGAGCGCGCGGTATGGATGCCCCTGCGACAATCTCACCTGCAGTCTCAGAAAACTGTATATGAGCCTGTTCCTTCTCCAGAAGCCGAACGTCCATCCCCGCAGCGCATCGAAGAACCAATAGCAGTGAGCATTCCTACCCAACCATCAGGGCAACCAGCGCCGCGCCGCTCTTCCCGGAGCCGCCGAATGGCGCGTCGTCCCCAGTTTGGGTGGGCGATGCTGTGGATTATCGGCGGTCTGGTCATGATGTCGCGGCAGATCGATCCCGCAGCGCTGGACGGAATCAAGACCAACCTCCTTCAGTGG
>JAHEME010000007.1 GCA_024643825.1 Chloroflexota bacterium
CGAGGGATGTTCTCCAGGTCAAACGATTGAAATGGCTCATCAATTTCGACGATTGCGCTGGCAGGCAGCGACGTGATCCATCGGTACGCCTCACTCTGAACGAGGGTCTGCGCCAATGTTCTGACAGAATCTTCCGCCTCGCCGAACACCTCCGGGGGCGTCTCCTCGCGCAGATGCTCCAGCAGAATCATCCACTGCCCATCCACTTTGGCCCCTCTGCGAGACGCGGCGATGCCCGCCTTGTAATAGGCGAGGGCTTTCTCCACGACAACCTGCTCCGTCATCGGCTGCCCATCCCGATACGCGGTGATCGCAGCCCCGGCGATGGTGTGAATCGTAGACCCGATCCACATCGGCAGGGTGGTGATCTGCTTGAGCCACCATACCGCACTCACTATCGCGCTGCCCGCGTCACGAACGCGCCGCGTCCCGTAGTAGTTCAGGTAGTACTGGCGGAAGCATCGCTGGAACATCGCATGGCGGCTGGCCGACCAGCTAAACTGCGACCATTGATCGACCGGAACGCGATCCCGTGTGTGCAGATCGAGTGCGATCTCCACCTCCTGAAGTGTGATTTGATCGAGTATCGCCAGATCGCGGTCGCGCATGGAAGACTCTCTTCTCTCTCTACCGTCAGGTTCTTCATCGTACGCAATCGCGGGCGGTTCCGCAACCTGCATTGACCTTTTTTGATACACCGACCGAATTTACAATTTCCGTGAGCAGGCTATAATGTCCTCTACAAGGGAAAGTTTCTCATTCCCATAGTTCAAAGTAGGAGGAGAGGAAACAATGAGAAAGAGTAGTCTGCTTATCGTAGGTGTGCTGCTTGTGGTTGCTCTGATGACCGCAGCCTGCACGGGAACCAGCACGACAGGGTCCGGGGGAGATACTGGCGGGGCAGAATCCGGCGGGATGCTCACGGAAGTAGGGGATGGAGAAGGCGCAGTCTCGATTGTATCCTGGGCTGGCTACATCGAGCGCGGCGACACCGACCCCGGCTATGACTGGGTGACCTCTTTTGAAGAGGAAACTGGCTGCATGGTCGAGAACAAAGTTGCCGCCACCTCGGATGAAATGGTTGCTCTGATGAACGAAGGCGGCTTTGACCTCGTCACCGCCTCCGGCGATGCCAGCCTGCGGCTGGTCTCCGGTAAGCGCGTTCAGCCCGTCAATGTCGATCTGATCCCAAGCTGGAGCACGGTCGATGAACGGCTTCAGAACGCACCGTGGTTTACTGTTGACGGCGTTCACTACGGCGTTCCCTACCAGTGGGGGCCGAACGTTCTGATGTACAACACCGAGGTCTTCGGCGATTCACCGCCCACAAGCTGGAACGTCGTATTCGAGGAAATGGACCTCCCCGATGGCGAGTCCAACAAGGGGCGCGTACAGGCATACGATGGCCCAATCTATGTGGCCGACGCAGCCCTCTATCTGATGGCGCACAACCCCGAACTGGGCATCAAAGACCCGTACGAACTCAACCGCGATCAGTTCAACGCGGCGCTCGATCTACTCCGGCAGCAGCGCCAGATCGTTTCCAAGTACTGGCACGATGCCTTCATCCAGATGGATGACTTCACCAATGAAGGCTTCGCTGCCTCCTCGTCCTGGCCGTTCCAGGTCAATATCCTTCAGTTCGACGGTCAGCCCATCGCCAGCGTCGTTCCTGAAGAGGGAGCAACAGGCTGGGCGGATACGACCATGATGGCGATTGACGCCCCGCACCCGAACTGCGCCTACAAATGGCTGGAGCACTCGCTTGATCCCAAGCTCCAGGGCGATCTGGCGGCATGGTTTGGTTCGGTTCCATCAGTTCCGGCTGCCTGCACAGGTAACGAACTGCTGACCGACGAAGGCTGCGCGATCAATGGCTTCGACAACTTCGAAGAAATCCACTTCTGGACGACGCCTGTTTCCGACTGCGCTTCGCAGGATGAGTGTGTACCCTATCACGAATGGGTGACGAACTACATCGCCGTAATTGGCGGACGCTAAGGATTGGACGGGAGGATTTCCCGTCAACCTGATCTAGCAACGACTGTGTAACGGAGGAAGGCCCGCCTGCCTGCCTGCTGGCGGGTGGGCCTTCTTTAAATATCCGACTTCAACCGCAGCGAAGGAATCCCCTCCTGCGAACGTAAGTCTACCTACTGAGTACATCATGATAGTGAACGGATTAGGATGAGCGACCAACCTGTTCCTGCAATCCGATTTTCGGGTGTCAGCCGCCACTTTGGAGAGGTCAAAGCAGTTGACGACTTGAACCTCGACATTTACGATGGCGAGTTCTTTACCCTGTTAGGGCCTTCCGGCTCGGGCAAGACCACCTCGCTCCGTATGGTGGCGGGCTTCGATCAACCGACCTCTGGAAGCATCCAGCTATTCGGCAACGAAGTCGCCGGCCTCCCCCCTTACGAGCGTGATGTGGCTACCGTGTTTCAGGATTACGCTCTGTTCCCCCATATGACCGTCGGGGAGAACGTCGGCTACGGTCTGATGATCCGCAAAGTTTCCAAGCCAGAGCGCCAGCAGCAGGTGGAAGCAATGCTCAATCTGGTGCGCCTGCCGGATATGGCGGGACGCAAGCCTTCCCAGCTTTCAGGCGGTCAGCGGCAGCGCGTGGCGCTGGCTCGCGCCCTGATCACGCATCCGCGTGTGCTGTTACTCGATGAGCCACTGGGAGCGCTTGATCTCAAATTACGCCAGCAGATGCAAATCGAGCTAAAGGCCATTCAACAGCAGGTAGGGATCACCTTTATTTATGTGACCCACGATCAGGAAGAGGCGCTCACCATGAGCGACCGTCTGGCGGTTTTCAATCTTGGACGTGTGGAACAGGTCGGCACACCCGCTGACATTTATGAGCACCCTACGACAGAGTTCGTCGCAGGCTTCGTCGGCACATCTAACCTGATACGCGGCCAGTTGGCGCAGGCCATCGTTGGTTCTCCCGAACCGTTCTCGGTACGCCCGGAGAAGATTCACATTCAGCAGATTGGCGATCCGATCGATGCGGGGCATTGCTCGGCAACCGGGCGCATTGACGAAGTGGCCTATCTGGGGATGCTCACGCGGTACATCGTTGCCCTGGATGGCGGCGGCGAACTGACGGTCGTGGAGCAAAACCTCGAATCTACTTCGATGGAAGTGATGGCGGCCCGGAATAAACCTGTGCTTCTGGTGTGGAGCCGCGATCATAACCGTGTGCTGAGTGAGAAGGGCTGATCCTCATGGCGACCACCACTTCTCACGTTCCCGCCCAACCCCCGGATTCCTTCTGGCGGAGGCTCTCGACATTTCTCTATCAGCGCCCCTGGCTGATTCTGCTTCTTCTTCTGGGTCCGCCCCTGCTTCTTCTGGGGGTCGTGTATCTCGGTTCGCTGATTACGCTTCTGATCAACAGTTTCTTCTATCTGGATGGTTTCACCGGGCAGATCGTTCGCAGTTTTTCGCTGCGTACGTATGCTGAACTGTTCACCCCCGCTAATCTTGAAATCATTCAGCGCACCGTTTCGATGGCCGCTGCTGTGACGATTGCTGATAGTCTTCTCGCCTTCCCGGTGGCCTATTTTATGGCGCGATTCGCCTCCACTCGTGCCAAAACGGGGTTGTACCTTGCCGTGCTGCTGCCCCTGTGGTCGAGCTATCTGGTGCGGGTGTATTCCTGGAAGCTGATCCTCGCGCAGGAGGGCATCGTAAGCTGGTTCTTTCACTTCTTCGGGATTCAGGGGGTGCTGGATGCGCTGCTGACTCTGCCCCGCATTGGCGGAACCTCGCTCTCTGTCTCGCCCCTGGGCATTTTCATTGTGTTCACCTACACATGGCTTCCCTACATGATCCTCCCGATAGCTGCTGCCTTGGAACGTGTGCCCCAATCTGTGATCGAGGCTTCCGGCGATCTAGGCGCGCGGCCCGGCACGACCTTCTGGCGCATCACCCTGCCGCTGGCTTTTCCGGGCGTGGTGGCGGGTTCGATCTTCTCGTTCTCGCTGACGCTGGGTGATTTCATCATTCCCGGCACGCTGGGGAATTCGAGCTATTACCTGGGCCAGGCTGTGCTCGCCCATCAGGGGACATCTGGCAATCTGCCGCTGGCGGCGGCGTTTACCGTGATCCCCATTGTGGTGATGCTTCTGTATCTCTCAGGTGCAAAGCGATTGGGGGCCTTCGATGCACTCTGAGTCTCAGCGAGCGCCCTGGCTTCTCAAGCTGGCAACGGCTGCCGTGATTGTGTTCTTACACTTCCCGGCGGTGATCATCATTCTGTATGCCTTTACCACCGATGACCGTACCTTCACCTTTCCCCCGCCGGGGTTGACCCTTCAGTGGTTCGGGGTTGCCCTTCAACGCAGCGATATGTGGGAGGCATTTGGTCTCTCTCTGCGCGTGGCGGTGATCGCGACCGGGGCCGCGCTAATCCTCGGTACGCTGGCAGCCTCGGCAGTGCACCGCAGCAAGTTCTTTGGTCGCGAAGCGATCTCGTTTTTGGTGATTCTACCGATTGCCCTGCCCGGCATCGTAACGGGTATAGCTCTGCGCTCTGCCATGAGTCTGGGGAATATCCCCTTTAGCTTCCTGACGATCATCATTGGTCACGCTACCTTCTGCGTGGTGACGGTCTACAACAACGTGATCGCGCGCTATCGCCGCACCGGGAAGTCCCAGGTCGAAGCATCGATGGACCTGGGCGCGACGAGTTTTCAGACGTTTCGCTTCGTTGTGCTGCCGAATATCGCCACCGCGCTACTGGCAGGTGGGATGCTGGCCTTCGCGCTCTCCTTCGACGAAGTGATCGTCACGACATTCACGGCGGGGCAGCAGATGACTTTGCCCATCTGGATATTCAGCCAGTTGACCCGGCCCCGCCAGCGACCTGTCACCAATGTTGTCGCGGTATTTGTTTTGCTGATTACATTTATCCCGATCATCATCGCCCATCGCCTGACGCAGGATACCAGCGCCGAATAGGGATTTTTGTCACTCGCCAAATGAACGGAAACGGTCACAATACGGCGTGACAAAATGGATAGGCAGGACTTTTTCTTCCACCACTCCACACAAGAGAGTTTCGATGGATACCCTGAGCTATTGGACTGACACGAGCACCCGTGAGAAATCATGGGCCGACAACCCGATCCCCGATTCCGTCGATGTTGCTATCGTGGGCGGCGGGTACACCGGGCTTTCTGCCGCCCTGCATCTCGCCAGAGAAGGTGCCTCTGTTGCCGTCTTAGAAACCGAAGAAATGGGATGGGGGGCCAGCGGGCGGAATGGCGGCATGGTTCTTCCCGGCCTCAAACATGGCGTGGAAGTGCTGATCAAACGCTACGGGCTTGCCGCAGCCAGAGAGATGTACGCCCAATCGTTTGAGTCCATTGATACCGTACAGCGCATCATCCGAGAAGAGAAGATCGATTGCGACTATCAGGATGTTGGCTATTTCTATGCTGCTTCTAAACCCGCACACTATCGGCACATGAACGCCGAGAATCGCGCCCTGCAAGACAACTTCGAGCACCATATTCGGCTGGTTCCGCCCGGCGAAACAACCTCGGAGTTAGGATCACACGATCAATACGGGGGTGAAGTCAGCGATAAAGGCGGCGGTCTGCATCCCAAAAAGTACGTTCTTGGACTGGCGATGGCAGCGGATCGCGCCGGGGCCAGCCTGCATGATCAAGCGGCTGTGACAGGTGTGAAGCAGAGTCAAAATGGATTTGAAGTAACTACTGTACGTGGGACCGTGCGTGCGAAAAATGTGCTCATCGGAACGAATGGCTACACGCACCAGCTTACCCCCTGGATTCGCAAGCGCGTGATTCCCCTTGGAAGCTACATCATTGTTACCGAACCACTCGACCCGGCCTTCGCCGATCAGTTGATCCCTAACCGCCGCATGATCTTCGACAGCCGTAATCTGCTGGTCTACTTCCGCGTCCTGCCAGATAACCGCATGATGTATGGTGGGCGCGTGAGCTTCGTCCCGGCTACATCTGAGCGCAGCGGGATGCTGCTTCGCAAGCGCATGGAAGCGATGTTCCCACAGATGGCGGGAATTCGCACCGAGTATTCGTGGGGCGGCTATCTGGGGCTGGCCTTTGACCTGATGCCGCACACAGGCTGGCGTGATGGCATGCTGTACTCGGTAGCCTACGCGGGGCACGGAGTGGCGATGGCAACCTATCTGGGGATGAAGGCGGCGGAAGTGCTTTCTGGGAAAGCGCAGAAAATGCCCTTTGAGGGCCTATCCTTCCCCTCATGGTTCTTCTATCAGGGGGAACCATGGTTCATGCCGCTGGCGGGTGCCTGGTATCGCCTGGTTGATGCCGTTTCTTGAACAGTAAGCTCACAATGCTTGCCAAATCAGCAACTTATTGACGAAAGTATTGACAATTCGGCAAAGTTGACTTACTCTTAACATACTTCCTTTCTGCATCGCATCATGACATGTTGTATAGAATACGCTACGCGTGGAGCCACCGATTAAACACAGCCTCGACGCCATCGATCAGGGGATCATCACTCTGCTGAATGAAAATGGGCGTATGCCCAGCGCAGAGATTGCTCGTCGCCTGGGGGATGTCCCGACGCGCACAGTCAGTTATCGTATTGAGAATCTGATCGCGGCTGGGATCATTGCAATTCGCGCGATTGTGAATCCACACAGACTGGGCTACCATGTGCTGGCGGATGTACTGATCGAAGTAGAGCCAGGTTATCTTCGTCATGTGGCAGAAGGGGCGGCTGCCTTTGAAGAGATCAGCTATGTTGCCTATGCAACCGGGGATCGGGACGTCAGCGTGCAGGTGCTTGCCCGCAGCAATAGTGAGCTATTTGACTTTGTTACTGATAAGCTCGGGACACTGCCCGGCGTTCGACGCACGCAGACCCATTTGCTGCCCTTGAAAATCAAGGATATCGATATATGGCTGCCCCCCGCCTCCACCCTTGAAGGTCGGGGTCAGTCTGGTAGTGAACCAGAAATAGAATAACGACCTGTGTATGCTTCTTTCTCAGGAATTACCTGGAGGAGAGTCAGGGATGAATAGCGTAACAACAGCCCAGGAAGCCGCGCGTCTGCGGAAGCGGCGCGAACAAGGCAATCTGATGTTCCTGGTATCCCCCGCAGCATTCTGGCTAATCCTGTTCTTTCTTGTTCCTCTGTCGATTGTCCTCGTGTACAGCTTCCTCACACGGGGAACGTATGGCGGAGTTCTGCCTATCGCGACAACTCAAAACTACGCCAAACTGCTGGATCGTGACTACTTCATCGTGTTCCGACGTTCCTTTGTGCTGGCGTTAATTACCACACTGGTTTGTCTGGCATTCAGCTATCCAGTCGCATACTTCATCTCACGCCAGCGCGCCCGCTGGCGTGGTTTGTTAGTGATGCTCGTGATCGTACCCTTCTGGACGAACTTCCTGGTACGTACCTACGCATGGGCTGAAATCCTACGCGATGAGGGAGTATTGAATAATGTCCTGTTGGGCCTGCATCTAATCAAAGACCATCTGGATTTGCTGTATACACCGGGAGCGGTAGTGGTAGGGTTGATCTACGGCTATCTGCCCTTCATGGTGCTGCCCCTGTATGCGAATCTAGAGAAGTTTGATCACGCGTTGATGGAAGCCGCCCACGACTCCGGTGCAAACAACTTCTGGGCGTTCATGCGCGTGATGCTTCCACTCACGATGCCGGGCATCGTCGCTGGGAGCATTCTCGTCTTCATCCCATCCATTGGCGCATTTATCACCTCGGATATTCTTGGCGGTTCCAAAGCCATGATGATCGGGAATCTGATCGAGAGGCAGTTTAAATCCGCGCGTAACTGGCCGTTCGCATCCACCATATCGATTACGCTGATGGTGCTGGTCTCAATTGCCGTCACCATTTACTTCCGCATTACTACGGAGGCTGACCGCGCATGACGACCCTCGAACAAAACCAGGAGCTTGCGATCCCTCGGAGTGCTGGCCCGAAGCGACAGCGCGAAGCAGGTGGGCTGCCTTTTGGTCGCTGGGCAATCCACGCTGAGGTGATCTTCACGTACATCTTTCTGTATGCGCCAATCATCATTCTGATCGTTTTCTCGTTCAACGACGCTCGCTCCAGCGCCACATGGCAGGGCTTTACGCTGGATTGGTACAAGAGCCTGCTTCAGGGTGGCGGGGTACTGGGTCTGGGCGGCGTCGCAACGGAAGGTCAGCAGTTTGCGGCCCAGGGAATCCTCTTTTCGTTTCGCAACAGCGTGATCGTTGCCAGCATTTCAACCATGATCGCTACCACACTCGGTACGCTGATCGCCATTGGGATGGAGCGTTTCAAGTTCCGCCTGCGTGGGATTCTCGATATCGTGCTCTACCTGCCTATCATCATTCCCGATATCACGATGGGCATCGCGATGGCGGTGTTCTTCAATCTGGGCTTCAAAGTCTTATCGGTTGTTTTTGGAATTAACGCTGTACTGGGTTTTCCAACCATCATCATTTCTCATGTGGCTTTCAACATCTCGTTTGTCGCGGTGGTTGTCCGCGCACGGCTCGCCGGTATGGATCCTGCTCTGGAAGAAGCAGCCGCCGATTCTGGCGCGAACGAATGGCAAACGTTCAAGCGGGTCGTGCTGCCCCTTATCATGCCGGGTATTCTGGGGGGGGCACTGCTCGCCTTTACCCTGTCGCTGGATGACTTTGTGATCACATTTTTCACGGCAGGCATTGGCACATCCACGCTGCCTTTGTTTGTGTATGGCATGATCAAATTCACTGTTACCCCTGCCATCAATGCAATCTCGACCCTGATGGTCATCGCGTCGATGGTGTTGGTTATCACATCACTGGTTCTACAGAATAAACGATAGAAGGAGGTGGAAGAGCGTCATTTAGCGCAACCCGATGCGTATGCGTCGGAAGGAGGGTGTGAAATACGCCCCCAGAATAGCCAATGACTCACTAAGGAAGAGGAGAACTATCGATGAAACGAACGATCTCAATCACGTTCATAGCCCTGCTGACGCTGGCCCTGCTGGTCGCCTGCGGTGGTGGAGCAACAACCGGCGGTGATACTGGTTCTGGATCAGGGGAAGTCCAGGAACTGAACGTCTATAACTGGTCAACCTACATCGCCCCAGAGATCATCCCGGCGTTTGAAGAGCAGTACAACGTCAAAGTCAACTACGACATCTTTGCTGACAATGATGAACTGCTCGCCAAGATTCAGCCCGGCAACCCCGGCTATGACATCATTGTCCCGACCGACTACATGGTCGAGATCATGCGCCAGCAAGAACTCTTGCTGCCATTGGACAAGTCAAAGATTGCGAATTTTGGCAACATCGACGATCCGTTTATTGATCCGCCCTACGACCCAGGCAACGACTACTGCGTGCCCTACCAGTGGGGAACCACCGGACTTGGCTACAACGTGGAAAAGACAGGCCGTGAACTGGATAGCTGGGATGTGATGTACAACCACGAATTCGCGGGACGTATCTCGTGGCTGACCGATTCACGCGGCGTCATGGGCATCACCCTGCTGTACCTCGGCTATGATCCTAATACGACCAACCCGGCTGAGATCGATGAGGCTTTGCAACTTCTTCTGGATACCAAGAGCGATGTCGTCGCTTTTGCACCGGATACTGGCCAAATCCTCCTTCAGCAGGGCGAAGTGGATATCGCCTATGAATACAGCGGTGACATCTTCCAGATCATGGAAGACGATGAGAACATCCGCTACGTGATCCCGAAGGAAGGCACGGTCATCTGGACGGATAATATGTGCATCCCGGTGGGTGCGCCGCATGTTGATCTTGCGCACGAGTTCATCAGCTTCATCATGGATGCGCAGATCGGCGCTGATCTGGCAAACTACACGGCGTACGGTACACCGAACAAAGCCTCGCTGTCTCTGATTGATCCAGAATATCGTGACAATCCGGGCATCTACCCATCTGATGAAACGAAGGCGAAGCTCTTCTTCATTCGCAGCCTAGGTGAAGCGGATGCTCTGTACGATGAAGCCTGGACGAAACTGGGCGCGGGTCAGTAAGTCGGCCCCTCAGTATTCTACGCGTTCGGCGTTGGGGCCACCCGCCCCAACGCCGCTCGAATCACTTAGGAAAGGTTTGTTAGCTGTATGGACCGCACACAATCGCAGTCCGTCTTTGATAGAGCACGACGAGTGATGCCTCTGGGGGTCACTTCAAACTTTCGCTACTGGGGGGATGACAGCACACTCATTGCTCAACGCGCGAAGGGGGCTTATCTGTGGGATGTGGATGGCAACCGTTACATTGATTACCGATTGGGATTTGGCCCTGCCATTCTCGGTCATGCATTGGATGCCATCGACGATCACGTTCGCGAAGCCTTACATGATGGCGTCATCTATGCGATGACCACCGAACGCGAAGTACGAGTGGCGGAACGCATCGTAGCGATGTGCCCTGCTGTGGAGATGGTGCGTTTTGCGAACTCCGGCACAGAAGCCACTATGCACGCGCTGCGCGTAGCGCGCGCCTATACCGGGCGGGATAAGGTTCTCAAATTCGAGGGGCAGTATCACGGGATGTATGACTACGTTTTGTGGTCTACCTACCAGCCCGTCGAAACGATGGGAAGCCGACGTGATCCGATCCCCGTACAGGCATCATCTGGTATTCCCGCCGCCATCCGTGATCTGATCATCACCCTGCCCTTTAATGACTTCGAGCTGCTTGAGCGAAGAGTTCGTGAGCAGTGGCATTCGCTGGCAGCCATTATTGTAGAACCCATGTTGGGCAACTGCGCCTCGATTACTCCGCAGCCGGGATTCCTGGAATTGATTCGTAAACTGTGCGATGAGTATGGCATTGTCATGATTATGGATGAGGTCAAAACCGGATTCCGCGTGGCACGCGGTGGCGCACAGGAACTGTATAAGGTTAACCCTGATCTCGCGACGTACGCGAAATCCCTGGGCGGTGGCGGATACCCTATCGCAGCCTTCGGCGGCAAGCGCGAAGTCATGGAGATCATCGGGCATGGTGTGGCACACGGCGGCACGTATACGGGGAACACGCTCGGCCTAGCCGCTGCGGAGAAGACGCTGGAGATTCTGGCTACTACTGACGCACTGGAAGTGGTTGCCCAGCGCGGAAAACAACTGCAAAAGGGAATGAGCGATATTCTCGAAACCAAGGGGATCCCATTCGCCTTTGCGGGACATCCCAGCATGTTCGGCGTAGTGCTCTCCGACCACGAACCTCGCGACTATCGTGACTGGGCGAGGAGCGATCATGCGATGTACGACAAAATCGCGGTTGAATGTATCGAGCGCGGCGTGATGCCTGATCCTGACTCGCGCGAGCCGTGGTTCTTGTCTTCAGCGCACAGCGAGCAGGATATCGCAGAATCTCTGACCGCCTTTGAAGATGCTGTCAATGCGGTTGCGGGCTAGGCGCGTGATGAAATCATACTCTGTACAATGTGTACTGTGGTGGTTCGAGGAGGAATGATTCAACCATGAACGATCTGGCGATTCAGCTAATTGATGTCACGAAACGATTTCAGGGGCCGGGTGGCGAGGATGTCCTCGCAGTAGATCACATGCACCTCGACATCCCTCATGGTGAGTTCTTTTCGTTTCTGGGGCCATCAGGCTGTGGCAAGACAACCACTCTGCGAATGATCGCCGGATTCGAGATGCCCTCGGAAGGGCAGATCGTGATTCGCGGCGAATCGATGGGGCATATTCCCGCCTTCAAGCGCCCGGTCAACACCGTCTTCCAGAGCTATGCGCTGTGGCCTCATATGACGGTCTTCCAGAATGTGGCTTTTGGCCTGGAAATGGCGAAAGTCTCCACCTCGGAGATTAAGATCCGCGTTGCAGAGGCACTGGAACTCGTTCAGCTTGAAGGCTTCGATGGTCGCAAGCCCGATCAGCTCTCCGGTGGGCAGCAGCAGCGCGTGGCGTTGGCTCGTGCACTGGTGCAGAAACCTGCCGTGCTGCTGCTTGACGAACCTCTCGGCGCGCTCGATCTCAAGCTGCGAAAGCAAATGCAGCTTGAACTGAAGCATATGCAGGAGCAGGTTGGGATCACCTTTATCTACGTAACCCATGATCAGGAAGAAGCCCTTACAATGTCTGACCGCATCGCCGTGATGCACAAAGGGCGCATTCAGCAGCTTGGCGGGCCAGAAGAAATCTATGAACGCCCGGCAACGCGCTATGTCGCGGACTTCATCGGAGAGACAAACTTCCTTGAAGGGAGAGTAGCGTCTCTTCAGGGCGAGTGGACAGAAGTCAACATTGGCGACGCTTTCCTTCTGCATGCCCCCACAGTAGAGGGCGTGACCAACGGTCAGGAAGTCGCCGTAGCCCTTCGCCCGGAAAAGCTGACCGTCCAGGCAGAGGTCGAGCCGAATCTGCACTGCATTTCGGGAACTGTGGAAGAAGTGGTCTACATCGGTACGGATACCCGTTACATAGTGAACCTGCTTGGCGATCATCGTGTTGTCTCCCGGATGCAGAATCTGAGCAGCAGCAAGAAGCTCACACATTACCCGCCGGGGAGCGAAGTAATTGTTGGTTGGGAGCCATCCAGCGGACGGATTTTGACGGAATGAGCTTCTTCTGCTGAACACATGCCAATGAAATGATGCTATACTGTCACTATGGATCGAACTAGAATCCATCGCACGTCCCAGAAATTAACTGCCGCTTACCAAGCGGCAGTTTTTATTTGTGAGAAAGTTGACCTACTTAGGCGTTTCATGCAGGAGTCTGCATAAAACCGACCGCCTCTCATCTCAAGCAAGGAGAAAAGCCAACATGCAACTATCCAAACGATCCCTCTACCGAATGCCCTGGTCGATGAACGACAACCCCATCGGCTGGCTTGAGACCACCGACAAATGCAACATTCACTGCCTGGGATGCTACCGTCTTCAGATCGCGGGGCACAAGCCTCTTGAGCAGATCAAAGAAGAACTCCGCTTCTTCAAAGAATGGCGCAACTGCTACAACATCTCGATTGCCGGGGGTGAGCCATTGATGCACCCGGACATCGTAGAGATCATCCGCTATATTGACGAATTAGGAATGAAGCCCCTTCTGCTGACCAACGGGCGGGCGTTGACCCGTGAAGTCCTCGTAGAGATGAAACGCGTGGGTCTCCTGGGGGTGGCCTTCCACGTCGACAAGATGCAGCAGCGTCAGCCAGAATGGAATCATAAAACCGAGGTCGAACTCAATGAGCTTCGCCAATATTATGTAGATATGGTTCACGATGTCGGCGGGCTGTACTGCAACACAGGCATGACGGTCTATCAATCCAACGTACACGAAATCCCGGAAGTCGTGCGCTGGGGCAACAGGAATATCGACCGCGTGCATGGGATGGTGTTCATCACGTTTCGCGCGGCTCCTGTCGATCTGGGAATCGAGTACGTCACGCCCGATGGCGCTCACGTCGATGCCGGAGAGTTGAGCTACTCGGCAGGCCAGGGCGTTATGGAAGATACCGGACTCACCTCGGAAGATGTATGGCGCACCATCCGAACCGAATTCCCACATTACGACGCCAGCGCCTATCTTGGGGGCACAGCCAATCACGCTTCGATCAAGTGGCTTCTTGGAGTCCAGGCCGGGGTAAAGGGAGCAATGTATGGTTCTATCGGTGCTCGCACAATGGAGCTTTCCCAGGTCTACTATCACTGGGCACACGGTACGTATCTAACCTATGCTCGCAACAATAAGCTCGGCTTTGGAAGTGTTCTCCTTGGGCTGGTTGATCCCGAAGTACGGGCCGCCTTCAAGGCGCGGCTGGGGGATGTGCTTCGCCACCCTGGTCGCCTTTTCCAGCCGATCTACCTGCAAAGTATCGGGATCATCCAGGCTCCTGACATCATGCCCGATGGTCGCGCGGATATGTGCGATAGCTGCCCGGATATGACCGTGTACGAGGGCAATCTGATCAACTCGTGCCGGATGGACGAATGGCGGCTGTTTGGCAGCTTCCTCACACCGCAGATGGCAACCGATATCTCCTTGCCAGATGAGTCCAACATCCCGGAGATTGAAGAGGAGACCCTGATTCCAGTCCCATAATCGCGTACACCGTGAAGTAAACAACAATCAGCGGCGTTACATTCCTTGCAGTCATACGTCTGAATCTGTGACGATAGGGTATCATGATCCTGATTCACGACGGATGAAGGATAGGAGACTTTGCGATGAAGAAATGGATGATCGCTTCTACTGCCGCTGTAGCCCTGGTGATCGGCGGAACGGCTGTTTGGTTTGCCACACAGGGCGGGCAGGAAGTGCAAATTCATGAGGCGAACAGCGGTGTCACCTCCCCGCTTGACCTGGTGCTTCAGCAGGACGAGGGTTTCACCTGTACCGATGGCGACGGCGACGGTTTCGCCGATCAGTTTCCTCTGCTTCGCTGCGAGAATGGCACCGTAGTTTGCACCGATGCCAATGGCGATGGTCTTGACGATACCTATACGGGTCTGCGCTGCCCTCAGAGCGGCGGTTCCGCCGGCTCTCCTTCCGGGGTCTCCGGTCAGGATTCCACCGCTGGGCAAGGCAACAAGAATCAAAACGACAATGAACAGGCGGAGCCAGAGGATCAGGGCGAAGATCAGCAAGGCGAAAACGAGCAGGATGAGCAGAATCAGCAAGGCGATCAGAATGGGGATCAGCAAGACGCTGCGGATGCTGCCGCCTGTGATCCCGGCGTCACTCATCCAGTAGGCTCACGTCTTGCCACGCAGTATGGAGTCTCCTACGAAACCATCATGGGGTACTTCTGCGGTCAGCCTCACTACGGCTTTGGTCAGATCAAGCACGCCTACGCAGTTGCGGAAATCACAGGTATTTCCGTCGATGAAGTATTCGCCCTGCGAGAAAGTGGACTCGGCTGGGGCCAGATCAAGCAGCAGTATGGGCTGATCGGTGGCGGTCACGGCAACGGCAATGGCCCAATTCCGAAAGATGATACCCGAAACGGAAATGGGAACGGAAACGGCAATGGTCACGGTCATGGCTACGGACATGACAAGCACCAGAACGAAGATGACAACGGAGACTGACTCGTAACGTTGTTCTATCGCAATCAAAGCAGGGAGCATCGATTTCGGCTCTCTGCTTTTTCTTTGCTTCATTCCTGACAGAAATTGGTAAGGAATTCCCGCTATACTCTTGTTCATCGCCAGTTGTTCACATTTCATAGTACCGTCAGGAGAAAACGCGATGCGATTGGAAACCACCACACTGGGCGGAGGATGCTTCTGGTGTCTGGAGGCCGTCTACGATGAATTACGAGGGGTGACGGATGTTGTCTCCGGATATTCCGGCGGGCATGTAGTCAACCCCACTTACGAGCAGGTCTGTGGCAAGATGACGGGTCACGCGGAGGTCATTCAAGTGACCTATGACGCGGATGTTGTTTCCTTCCAGGACATCCTCCATGTATTCTTTACAATCCATGATCCGACGACGCTAAATCGTCAGGGCAACGATGTTGGTCCCCAGTACCGTTCTGCGATTTTCTATCACGATGACGAGCAGAAGCGGATGGCTGAAGAGACTATCGAAGAACTCACCCAGCAGGGGTTATGGAACAACCCTGTCGTGACCGAGATTACAGCCTTCGAGAAGTTCTACGAGGCGGAGAACTACCATCAGGAATACTTCGCGCGGAATCCGAATCAGGGTTACTGTCAGTTTGTAGTTGCCCCGAAGGTCGCCAAGTTCCGCAAGATGTATATGGAACAACTCAAGGCGTAGAAACCAACACCCGTCGCACAACAAACAAGCTCACAGAAGATGGGCCTCTCTGTGAGCTTGTGATTCGCCTGTACCCCTAATCGATGTGCATGTTATCCGTCAGGTGCGTCAGCGGCAGATGCCCAATTTCATTGTAGCTCAGTAAAGCAGCGTTCCCTTCCGAGTTCACCACGATTCGGGTAATGCCACAGTTGGTCGAAGTGAAGTTCACCCATGCGGTAGGCGGAACTTCCAGCACCCTGCACACCATATAGCGAATCAGATTACCGTGACACACTAGAAGCTCATGGCGATCACTCCCGGTGGTTCGCTTCACATAATGGGTGTAGGCACGATCCGCGTGTGCGATCTGATCGTGGAGTTGGCTGTCGGTCAGGGCGCTAAAGTATGCTTCCCGCACATCGTCGGTCACCGGGGGGATACATTCCTGGAGGCGGTGCGCCCGCTGAATCTCAATATCGGGGAAGTTCTTCCCAAGAATTTCGGCGGTCACGGTGGCTCTTGTCATCGTGCTGGTGTGGATCGCCGTGACCGGAACGGCTTTCAATGCTTTAGCAGCATGCCGCGCCTGCTGCTTGCCAATCTTGGTGATTCCGTGCGTGGGGTTCGACTCGACATCCGGGTCAAACTGCCCATGCCGAATCAGATACAAAAAACGGGATGCCATCGCGCCTTAACTTATCATTCCCATATGCTCAACTCTTGACCGTTTTACTCGCCAGCACAGCCTGAAGAATGTTCCCGTAGCTCCCACAACGGCACAGATTCCCAGCGAGGTATTCTCGCGCTGCGTCAGCATTTGCGTCAGGATGCTCTTGCAAAAGGGCCACCGTGCTCAAGATGAATCCGGGAGTGCAATACGAGCATTGGAAGGCGGCATGATCAAGGTATGCCTGCTGAATTGGGTGCAGGTGATCGCCCTCCGGCAGCCCCTCGATGGTGGTGATCTGTGATCCCTCAGCCTGTTGCGCGAACATCAGGCAACTGCTGATCGCTCGTCCATCGACGAGCACCGTGCAGGCCCCACACATTCCGATCCCGCACCCTTCGCGCGCACCTACCAGGCCAAGATCGTCGCGCAGAACGGAAAGCAGGGTGCGAACTCCTGTCATCTGCACGGCATGAGTCTCGCCATTGATCGTCAGGGTCAGCGTTTTGTTCTCAGTCATAGGGTAGAAAACTCGTTTCGCAGTTCCAGCAGAGCACGTTGGACGTGTACGCGGATCATCTGCGTACGATACCAGGCGGAGCCACGCAGATCATCGAGCGGATCGATTTTCGTTGCGGCATGATCCGCAATCTCTCCAATGAGACTATCGTCAAGCACACGACCGCGCGCCATCGCCTCTGCGGTAGGCAGCCGTACCGGGACTTCGGAGGCAGCCCCGATAGCAATGCGCAGTTCCGAGCATGTTTCACCATCCATGACAGCAAGGGCGGCGACACCTACACACGGGCGATCTTCAGAAGATCGACTCTTGAATTTGTGATAGGTCATCCGAGCGCCATCCGGCGGCGTAGGAATCACAATCTCCGTGATGATCTCGGCCTCATCCAATGCCGTCGTGTAGAAGCCGAGGAAGAACTCGGATAGCGGAACGGATCGGGTTCCGTCTGGCCCCGCCACAGTCACCGACGCATCCAGCGCCAGCAATGCCGCCGGAGGGTCGGAAGCGTAATCCGCCTCCGCCATGTTTCCTCCGATGGTCGCCTGGTTGCGTACGCGGATGTTCCCTACCTCACCGCAAGCCTGCGCCAGCATCGGCAGGCGATCTCGTATCAGCGAGGATTGCGCAACATCTCGAATGCGGGCCAACGCCCCCAATCGAATCTCACCGCCTACAGTCTGGATACGTTCTAGCTCCGGGATATGCGCGAGGCTCACCAGTACGGGCGGCGCGATCAACTTCTGTTGAATCATCAGCACGACCGCCGTCCCTCCGGCGATCACCTTCGCATCACTGCCATGCTGCGTGAGCAGTTCCAGCGCCTCCGGGATGGTCTCTGGCTGGTGAAATTGAGTGCTCATGCGCCCATCTCCAGCACCACACGCCCCACGATCTCCTGCGCGCGCAGCTGTGCATGAGCTTCCTCTGCTTCCTCCAGGGGAAATACACCGGTAACAACCGGATGAATCCGACCTCGCTCCACCAGCGAGGTCACTTCAACCAGTTCCTGCTTGGACACATTTCGTGAACCAAGAATTTCCCATTCATTGGCGATCATCTGACTGGGTTGGAGGTTTAGATCGTTCCCCGTGTGATGTCCTACGATCACCACGCGCCCACCCTTCCCCAGCGCTTGCATTGTGGTGGGCAGGGTGGCCCCCCCGGTGAGTTCGAGCACCGCTTCCACGCCTTCGCCCTTGGTCCACTCGCGCGCGGTTTCAGCGAAATCCCCCTGTGTCGGGTCTACAAACAGGTCGGCGCCATTTTCAAGTGCGGCATTCCGCTTGGCCTCGCCAATATCCACCGCCAGCACCGAAGCCCCCATTAGCCGCGCAAGCTGGATCGCGTGCAGCCCTACGCCCCCGCCTGCTCCGGTGATGATGATCCGTTCCCCCGGCTGAAGGTGCATCCGTTTCGTGAAGGCATGATACGGGGTGCCGATGGCGTTCGCCAGCACCGACCCATGCGGAAACGAGATCGAGTCCGGGAGTTCGACCAGATTGGCCTCCGGGATCGTCGTGTATTCTGCATAGCCTCCGGGGGTCTGGATGCCCACATAGCCGATGAAGTTCTCGCAGATCGTCTCCCGCCCGGAACGACACTTCCGGCAGCGACCACACGTCAGGTACAGCGTGCTGGAGACTCGCTG
>JAHEME010000306.1 GCA_024643825.1 Chloroflexota bacterium
CCACTGCGTCAACTCTTCGGATCAACCAGTCACGGCCCACCTTGCGCGCTGAGACTGTCTGATTCTTCGCCGCTTTGCGAACGGCCTGCTCGGTGATATGAAACTCGGCAGCGATCTCCGGGACGGTCATCTCGCGGATTGGGTCTGTCGCCCGCAGGTGTGTTAAGGCTGCCGCCATTTCCGGGTTGCGCTCTCGTAATTGCTCCTCAAGTCGCTTGCGTTCGGCGGCTGATTCTTCTGGACGCACCCTATTGCTATCGCCGATTTGATCCTGCTCCTGCCAGATCGTCTCAATCTCTTTCGGGTGATCGTAGTAGTAGGCCAACGCAGCATGCACCTGTGCTGGGGTTAGCTCTTGATTGTGCGCGATTTCCTCTGCTGACAGGTTATGATTGACGTACAGGTCGGCGATGAACTCCACGCTGATATGCCGCCCGGCGATATAAGGCTCGCCCCGCCGAAAGCCGGAAGTTTTTGTAATGTAGGTAATCAGCATCATCGCCTTGTTTGTCCCTGTTGATTCCTCTCCAAGAATAGTTTGCTCGGTGCGCTAGCGCAACCAACGAGGCACGAGGATCGGGTGATGGGTTTTTTCGCGGAAGGGCTGCGGTAGCACCACAAAAAGGACGACATACCTCATGGTATGCCGTCCAACTCTGATCTGCGCCTACCTGCGTTCGCTTAGTGCAGATGGTCGCTGAAAGTAATAAACTGATCGGCTGGCACGAAGATGGTCGTGTTGGGATCGCTGACAAAGAAATCCAGATCGATCCCGGTTCGGAAGTCTCCCGCGTTCACCTGCACCTCAAGAAATGTGACGGTCGTTGTCCCCCCGGAAAAGTCAATCGGAGCTACATACCCGCCAAAGGCTCCGGGATTCGGATTTCCCCCCGGATAGCGATCATAGGCATAGACGTAATACTTGCCGGGCGGGACCTCCAGCGAATAGCCACCGCCGCCCTCGCCGGGGACTTCCACCCCAGCCCACACAGTCGGATCATTCACCTTCTGTGCATAGATCGTCATGGCAGGATGCCCTTCCGCAGGATAGCGGATGCCGCCCATGATCCGACCCTTGCCGGCATCAGCCAATGCGGGGTCAACCACGATCTGCACGTATGGCGTCGGCCCGAATGCGGTCGGTTTGTCGCAAAACAGGCAGTCATTGAATACCCAGACTTCCTTATAGGTTCCGGCGCTGGTCGGGGCGATCATACGAACGCTGACCTCGAATTCCTGGCCCGGCTGGATGTTATCCGGCAAAAAGACGATGCCCGGCCCGCCGATGGCTGTTGAGGTTTCCGGGATCAGAAGCCCGCTCAAAACGCAGGTTCCGTCATTGGTGAAACGCCAGGTCTTGATGAACTGCGCGCCGGGCGCGACGTGCGTATTGTCGGGAATCGTCACATCCGCTACGAAGGCTGCGTCCGGGCAGCCGCCAGAGTTGGGCGGCTTGGTTGGCTCCGGGGTCTTGGTCGGAGCCTGTAGTTCGGCGGATTCCGATGTAGGCTGGGGAGGTTCAGCCGTCGCCGCGCCTGATCCGGCAGGCGGCTCCTGTGTTGCGGCAGGCGGCTCCTGCGATGTCGCAGGCGAATCGCCCGCTCCGGCAGGGGCTGCTGCGGCAGCGTTTACCGTTTGCTGCACGCTCAGGGCAACCTGCGTTTGCAGCGCCGAGGAGTCGGCCTGCCCCGGTGTGTTGCAGGCAAGGGCCGCCAGCAGGAGCGTGACGGAGATCAGGGTTAAGCGGGTAGGGCGAGATTTGACGAGCATAGGTGTGTAACTCCAAGAGACATTGGCGAAAGAGTGGCATACGGGAGGCTCCCGTACGTAAATACCGGACGACTATAAATCAATCGCGGCGCGAGCACAACCGCGAGGGGAATGAACTGGAATCGGAGGGTTACCGGGATCGGGTGATCGGATACCTTGCTCAGCATCTAAAGGAATAAAGCTGGAGGAACTTCTTCAAGCCAACCCCGTCAACTCCTCGCTGGCCTGCCACAGCCAGCGAGCGATCTCTTCATCCTTCGATTCGGCGCTGGAGGCAATCACCCGCTGATCGTACAGGTACTCCCCCGCGAAGTCCTCCACGTTCGGGATGTGCGCCAGCCAGACGATGGTCTCCGCGCCCTTCTCCGCGCTGCGGAAGCCAGCCAGCCGAGTTAGCGGCATCCCGATCTTGAAGATAATTCCGTTGTTCCGGGTGAGTCCGGTCGTGACCAGACCGGGGTGCATGCACGTCGCCGTCACGCCCGTCCCTGCCAGCCGCCGCGCCAACTCGCGCGTGAACAGGACGTTCGCCAGCTTGGATTGCCCATAGGCGGCTAACCCTCGGAACAGCCCGCGCTTCGATTGCAGGTCGTTCTTCTGAATCGTGCCCCTCCAGTGACCCGATGACGCCACGTTGATGATCCGTGCCGGGGCGCTGGCCTTGATCCGATCCAGCAGCAGGTTCGTGAGCAGGAACGGGGCAAGGTGGTTGACGGCGAACATCTGCTCATAGCTGTCTTTCGATTCGCGCCGCGTGAAGTTCAGCACCCCGGCGTTGTTGATCAGAAGTTCGATACGCGGGTAGCGGTCGAGAATCTGAGCCGCCAGCGCACGCACCTGGGCCAGTTCGTTGAAATCCGCCAGCAGCACGTCCACCTGATCATTGCCCGTCGCGTCGATGATCTCACGGCGGGTGGCTGCGGCGCGTTCGGGGTTGCGGGCTACCAGCACGACGTGTGCGCCGAGGTCTGCAATCCCCTTCGCTGCCGCCTTTCCAATCCCGGTGGTTGACCCGGTAACGATACACAACTTCCCTGCTAGTGATTGGATGGATGCTTGCAAGTCGGCTCCTGAATTCGTTGTTTTGGATTGTGCCAGAGTATAGCGTGAAGATACTTCCCTGCGAGGCAAGGAGATTGTATACTGAGGAAAACGGTGCAGGAAACAACTATGCCTGATAGTACAACAGACTTGATGCGCCGGGCCAGCGAAGTCAGGGCGCGGCATGAATCCGAGTTGATGGCTCACTCCGGAGTAGTCGGGGTCGGAATTGGCTTTCGACAGCGCAGCGGCGCGATCACTGAAGAGATCGCTATCGTAGTGATGGTGGTCGCCAAACGTCCGCTGCCCGACCTCGAACCGGGTGAGGTGCTTCCCTCAGAGTTGGAAGGCGTCCCGGTGGATGTCGTGGAAACGGGCCGCATTGAATCGTGGTAGATAGGACTTTCTATGAATGACTCGCTCCCCTTCATTCTGTTTATGGCGGTCTTCTTCCTGATCTCTGGGCTTGGGATCGTCTTTGCCATCACGCAGCGGCGGCGGCTGAATGAAGCATTCCAGACCCTGGCTCTCCGAACCGGGATGCAGGTCGAGGAAGGGAGCCTCTTGCGCAGACCCAGGCTCACGGGGAAGTATCAGGGCAGGGCGGCGCAGGTCTACACCTATACGGTAAGCAGCGGGAAGAACTCCAAGACCTACACGGCGGTAACGATGCAGATCGCCAACCCGAATCGCTACACGCTCCTGCTGAGGCGCGAACACGCCCTTGATGGGCTGGGTAAGAAGCTCGGTATGAAGGACCTGACGGTTGGCGATGACGAGTTCGACCGTACATTTGTGGTCAAGAGCGAGCCGGAAATCCTCGCCCCGGAGATGATCCGGCTGTACGGGAATCTGCGGGATGGGCTGATGCGTATTCCCAGGATCCACATTGATCTCAAGGATGCGACTCTACGCCATCACGAGCGTGGCTACCAGACGAACCCGGATACGCTCACCACGATTCTGGATGTGCTGGCTGGGATTGCGAAGGCGGTGGAAGAATCCGGGGGAGTCAAGGAGACTGCCGATCCGTTTGACGCACCGGGTGAGTTTGCCAGCGATGTGGCACTCGATCCAGCCCTGGCAGATGACCCGTTCTACCGTAAGACATCGGAGCCGGAAGACGCGTATCCGTATGATCCAGTCCCCTCAGCGAGTTCGGGAGGACAAGCTACATTGGTGATCCTGATTGTTGGGATACTCGCCGTCATGATGCTGGCTATCGCAGTGATCGCGATATTCATGATAAATTCATAAAATTCTTATGAGAATGCAATACCCATTTTGTAGCGTCGTGTGGTAAAGTTGTCCTATCTCACCAACTGAGACTGCGGGGAGCAGCGAGTTGTTACCGGACGGGGGGCCGGCATGCAGGATGGCATGCAGCCTTTCCCCCATTCTCCTTCACGATCACTTTCGCACCCGGTACCATGAAGGATCCGTTGATCCGATCTGAGTACTGGCATTTATAGATTCTCCTGGTTTTATAGAGAATCAGAACTCATTTAAGGAGCCTTCAGGCGATGAAGATACCACGTCGACTCTCGAGCCACAGGACATCCTCAGTCCGTATTATCATGATTCTGGCGGCAGTACTCTTTGTGATGACGGGCAGCTTTCTGAGTCAGCCCCAAATCGCTTCTGCCGCGATCAACCCCGGCGACCTGACCCTGACTATTTTGACAGGGGTTGCGGGAACGCCAGATTTTCAGCGTATGGTTCCTGACTCAAATAACTGCCCAACAGACGGGCCTACCCATGCCTACGTCGGCTACCGGATCACGAACACCTCAGGCGGCACACTGACTAACCTGTCGGCGGCGATCAGCGCCTTCGATGTCGGGAGTGGATTCGCTCTGGCGGGCGGACAGTCCGCGACGCAGAACATCGGCAGCCTGGCCAACGGGCAGAGTAAGGAAGTCTACTGGTACGTCAGCTACCCCTGTGATCCCTCTGGCTCTTCCACGCCCAATGACACTGTGACTGTTACCGTGGTCGATGGAACGACGGGCAGCGCCACGAAGAATGT
>JAHEME010000307.1 GCA_024643825.1 Chloroflexota bacterium
CTTGGATTACCTCAAACTGTATTTGCTAGGGACACCGCGCATCGAACGACAGGGAACTGATGTTTCCGTCGATACTCGCAAGGCGATTGCCCTCCTCGCTTACCTCTCGCTGAACGCCTATCGCCACAGTCGGGATTCGCTGGCTGCCCTGTTGTGGCCGGAAAACGACACCACAGGGGCGCGCGCTGCGCTCCGCCGGACTCTTTCAACTCTCAACCGCGCACTGAATGGGCAGGGTCTGACGGCTGATCGGGAGACCATTGAGTTTGTGCGTACGGAGGGTATCTGGCTGGACGCGGCGGAGTTTTCGACTCGCATTGAAACGGTTGCAAAGCACAAGCATGAATCCATCGAGCAATGCCGTGTTTGCCACGAATCGCTGGATGCTGCGATAGCTCTGTATCAGGATGATTTCATGGCAGGCTTCACGCTGCGAGATAGCGCAGAGTTCGATGACTGGCAGTTCCTTCAGGCAGAGGAACTGCGGAGACAACTCAGTTGGGCGCTCGATCAGCGGATGGCTGGGGCTATCGCCTCGCGCGATTTTGGACAGGCCATTGATAGTGCCCGCAGGCGGGTAAGCCTTGACTCGCTCCATGAACCTGCGCATCGGGCGCTGATGCAGCTTTACGCCTGGCAGGGGCAGCGATCCCTGGCGCTGCGACAGTATGGTGAGTGCGTGCGCATTCTGGATGAGGAACTCGGTGTAGGCCCTCTGGAAGAGACGACCGAACTTTATGAGGCGATCAAGGAAAATCGCATCCACGCGATCCCCGAATCTACAGAACGGGCCTTCCCCCATGTAGATGCGCCTGCCGCCGGGGGGATGACCTCGGCACAAACGGCCCTCCCTCTGATTGGTCGCACGCAAGAATGGAATCTTCTGACAGACGCGCATGATCAGGCGTTGAAGTCCGGGCAGGTAGTGATCGTTGAAGGGGAAGCCGGGATTGGGAAGACCAGGCTGGGTGTTGATTTTGTCGAATCGATGCGTCAGCGCGGGGTGCCGACTCTTTCCACACGTTGCTATGAAGGCGAATCGCACCTGATGTACGGGCCGATCATTCAGCTCTTGCGCGATGCGATGAATACGCCGGATGCGGGCGCATGGCTGGCGGCTGCGCCTGCTCATCGGCTGGCGGAAGCAGCGC
This sequence comes from Chloroflexota bacterium, assembly GCA_024643825.1. Classification (GTDB taxonomy): domain Bacteria; phylum Chloroflexota; class Anaerolineae; order Aggregatilineales; family UBA3940; genus JAHEME01. The sequence goes on from JAHEME010000307.1 coordinate 1,152, forward strand.
GCCTGCTACCTGAACTCCTGGAACTTCGCGGTGATATTTCCCCACCAACGCCGCTGGATGTGATGGCCGGGCGTGCCCGGTTCTATGATGGGGTGAGCGAACTGCTGCTCTCTCGGCTTGGCAATGGCGGCCTGCTATTTATTGATGACGCTCACTGGGCTGATATCGCTTCGACGGAAATTCTGGTCTATCTGCTGCGCCGCCTACGGCAGCATCCGGCGATGGCGATCCTATCGTGGCGGCTTGAGGCTATCGAACGGGAGAACCCACTGCTGTCGCTGTCCTCCGAAGGGGAGCGTGAAGGCTGGGCTTCGGTAGTGACACTCCCCCGGTTGAAGGGCGAAGACATCGCGGCACTGGTAGAGGCTGCCCATCCAGCAAACGTCCTTCATAGCGATGTGTTCAGCACTCGCCTATTTGAAGAAACCGCCGGGCTGCCGCTGTTTCTGGTGGAATACCTGGCGTTAGTCACTGAGCAATCACAGGAAACAGAACTGGATTGGGCGCTGCCGATCAGCATCCAGGATTTGCTGCGGTCACGGTTGGTAGCGGTTAGTGAGATCGGCCACCAGCTTCTGACCACGGCGGCAGTCATCGGGCATTCGTTTGATTACACGACGCTGCGCGAGGCCAGCGGACGCAGTGATGAAGAAACCGTCACAGCTATCGAGACGCTCACGGAACTTAGATTGATCGAAGAAGCAGGCGACCCAGGCGAGAATCGGGACGTGGTGTACGACTTTTATCATCCCAAGCTGCGTACGGTAATCTACAACGATACCAGCCAAGCGCGGCGTAGATTGCTGCATCAGCGTGTGGCGCAGATTCTAGCTCGCAAGAATCGCAGTGGCGGAATCCAGGCTGCCGAAATCGCGTTTCATTTGAAAATGGCACGGCAGGATGCTGAGGCTGCTTCCTATTTCAAATTGGCAGGGGAGCAGGCAGAAGGGTTGTACGCAAATCGCGAGGCATTAGAACACTTTCGAGAGGCACTGGCTCTCGGCTTTCCGAATGCCTCGGTTTTGCATGAAGCGATGGCGGATATTCAGACCCGGCTGGGGAATTACAGTGCCGCGCTGCGCAGTTACGAAATCGCCGCTGCGACCAGCGCCCCGGAGTGCATCCCTCAGATTGAGCATAAACTTGGCAATTTGTATCATCGGTTGGGCGAGTGGGAACTGGCAGAGAGTTATTATCAATCGGCGCTCGATGCGCTGGAAGAAGAGAACACCAGACCCGGCTTACAGGCACAGTTGATCGCTGATTGGGGACTGACAGTCTATCGTCGTGGGGATACGGCACGGGCGCAAGGGCTGGGGCAGCGTGCTCTCGATCTAGCGGTTAGCGTGGGGGATAGCCTCCCCATCGCCCAGGCTCATAACATGCTGGGAATTCTGGCACGCAGCCGCGCCGATCTTGCCGCTGCACGGAGTCATCTCGAAACTACGCTGGAAATTGCCCGGTCGCTCAATGATCTTTCTGCACAGGTGGCGGCTCTCAATAACCTATCGTTGGTCTCCAGTGCCGAGGGGGATTCGGAAGAAGCGGTGCAGCTCTCGGAAGAAGCCCTCGGCATCTGCAAGGAGCAGGGAGACCGCCACCGGGAAGCGGCTATTCATAGCAATCTGGCAGACTTGCATCATACGCTCGGCACCGACGACGTATCCAGACAGCATCTTCGGGAGTCGGTTCGCATTCTGGCAGATATTGGTGGCAGCGGCGACACGCTTCGCCCGGAGATATGGAAGCTCACGGAGTGGTAACTGCGCCGGATTCTGCCTCGCCTTCAGGAGGAACTTCGTGGAGATTACGTACGCATAATTTCTCCTTTCGATTCTCTCTCTAAAGCGTTACACTAGTCGTCAGACGAATTCAACCTACGGCAGGAGATCAATGGAAATCTTGCAAACCCACCCACAACTGGAAGAACTTGGTCTAAAAAATCTACATCAAGTCTACTGGCAGTTGGATACACCTCAGCTTTACGAAGAGTCCATCAACCGCAGCGAATCATACATTTCTTACATGGGGCCGTTGGTAGTCAACACCGGTAAACACACCGGGCGTTCCCCCAAAGATAAATTCATCGTTAGAGAGCCTGCCACAGAAAAAGATGTCTGGTGGGGGGCGATCAACCAGCCCATCGAGCCAGCCGCCTTTGATGCGCTCCTGGGGCGAGTGCTGGCGTATTTTGAAGGCAAGGACGTTTTCGTTCAGAACGTGTATGGCGGCGCTGACCCCAAGTATCGGCTGCCTGTTCAGATCATCACCGAGATGGCGTATCACAGCCTATTCGTTCGGAATATGTTCATCCTCCCGACCAGCGAACAGCTTGCGACGTTCGAGCCGGAGTTTCGCGTGCTGCAAGCGCCGAACTTCGAAGCAGACCCGGAGCGAGATGGTGTACGCACCAGCACGTTTATCCTCGTCAACTTTGCGAAGCGGCTGATCCTGATCGGCGGGACTCTGTACACCGGGGAGATCAAGAAGGGTATCTTTACGATCCTGAACCACCTGCTCCCCAAGCAGGGCGTGCTTTCGATGCACTGCTCTGCGAATGAAGGGGATGATGGGGAAACGGCCCTGTTCTTCGGTCTTTCCGGGACGGGCAAGACAACTCTTTCCAGTGATCCCAGTCGGAAGCTGATTGGGGATGACGAACACGGCTGGGATGAGAAGGGCGTATTCAACTTTGAGGGTGGATGCTACGCCAAGGTGATCAATCTTTCCCCCAGTGGCGAGCCGGAAATTTACCGGACGACGGAGATGTTCGGCACCGTTCTGGAAAATGTGGTCACCGATAAAGACAGCCGCCGCGTGGACCTCGATGATGCTACCTATACCGAAAATACCCGCGCTTCCTACCCCCTCTCCTACATCCCTAACACGAAACAAGACAGCACCGGAGGACATCCAAAGAACATCATCTTCCTGACAGCCGATGCGTTTGGTGTGATGCCGCCTGTCGCGAAGCTCACCCGTGAGCAGGCCATGTACCACTTTCTGAGTGGGTATACGGCGAAAGTTGCTGGAACGGAAAAAGGATTGGGGAAAGAGCCGCAGGCTACATTCAGCGCGTGCTTCGGAGCCGTGTTCCTACCGCTGCATCCGGGCGTGTACGCCGAGCTTCTGGGAAAGAAGATCGTTGAGCATGATGTGGATGTCTGGCTGGTGAACACGGGTTGGACGGGTGGCCCTTATGGGATAGGGAAGCGCATGTCGCTACAGCACACCCGCAGCATCGTCCATGCGATTCTAGATGGTCGAATGGCCTCGGTGGAAACACGGCAGGAGTCATTCTTTGGCTTGCACATCCCGGTGATGGTTCCCGATGTCCCAGAGAACATTCTCGACTCTCGCGCGACGTGGTCTGATCCTGCGGCGTATGATGCCAAAGCACATGATCTGGCGCATCGGTTTACTGAGAATTTCAAAGCCTTTGAGGATCAGGTATCGCCAGAAGTGATCGCAGCCGGGCCAGTTTCAGCCACGATGGGGTAACGTCCTACTGTGAACTCCAAGAGGATCGCTTGAATAGAAGCGATCCTTTTTTATTAGTCACTTCAGTGAGTTGAGGGCCAAAGCCCGAAACAGAAAACCACCCGCTATGCGGGTGGAAGGCAGAAACTTATAGGGGAAAAAATCACTCCCTGTAAAATGGCTGGAGTTCAAGC
>JAHEME010000308.1 GCA_024643825.1 Chloroflexota bacterium
CGTCATTATGCTGAGTACCTTGCTGAAAACGGGTTCACAGTCATCACTTATGACTATCGCGGGGTGGGCGATTCGCGACCGGATGATCTGCGCGAGATGCGGGCTACGATGCAGGACTGGGGACGGTTGGACCTGGCTGGCGTGATCGATTGGATGCGCAATCAGCTTGCTCCATCTAGGTGGCTGCTGATCGGGCACAGCGCGGGCGGTCAGATGACGGGGCTGGCATCGAACAACGGCGATGCCGCCGGGCTGCTGTTGGTGGCTTCGCAAAGCGGGTACTGGCGTTTGTGGCCTGTCTCTGCGCAGTTCCGCTGGCTGTGGCTATGGTATATCCTGCTTCCGGTGATGACCCGACTCTACGGGTACACCCCAACAAGCAAGCTGAACTTTGGCAATGACCTCCCAGCGGGGGTCGGGTTGGAATGGGCGCACTGGTGTCGGAACCCGGATTTCATCGTTGATGCACAAGGAAAGGCGATTCGGGAGCACTTCCATGCATTTCGCTCGCCGATTCTGGCATTCAGTATGGAAGACGACGGGAACGCGCCAGCGCGCGCGGTCGATGAGCTTCTGAGCTATTTCGGCAGCAAATCTAAGGAGCATTGCCACCTGCGCCCGGCAGAGATTGGTGCGGAAGCCATCGGGCATTTCGGGTTCTTCCGACCTGAGTTCCGTGACACGCTGTGGCGCGAATCGTTGGAGTGGATCAAGGATCGACTCTAGACCCTCCCAGCAGCCCATGTTTTCCAGCTTTCATAATTGACTAAAACTTTTCTTTGCGCTATATTTCTCAATAGACTGACCAGTCGGTCTATCGATGACAGAGGAAGAATTCAGCCATGAGTCAACCTGAAGAAGCGTCAACCCGGCAGCGTATTCTGGATGCGGCAGTGGAAGTGTTCGCCGAAAAGGGGTATCACGATGCGCGGGTCGATGAGATTGTCGAAGCCTCTGGCACATCCAAAGGGGCTGTTTACTTTTACTTCCCCAGCAAGCAGCAGATTTTTCTGGCATTGATCGATGCGTTTGCAGGGAAGCTCGAACAGGGTTTGCTAGAGGCGGTCATGCGAGAGCAGGATGGCATTCGACGAGTGAACGCCGCATTGGAAAGCTGCCTCGCGATCTTCGGGGAAACCCGACATCTCGCCAAAATCTTCTTGATTCAAGCCGTGGGGCTGGGCGAGGCGTTTGAGGAAAAACAGCTCGAAATTCACGGGCGATTTGTCAAGGCGATTCAATTGTATCTGGATCAGGCCGCGATGGATGGCGACATTCCCCCGCTGGATACCGAAGTGACTGCGATGGTGTGGATGGGCGCAATCAATGAAGTGATCATTCGGTGGGTGCTGACCGGAGAACCGGGGCCGGAGCGCGCTTTACCCGGCCTGCGAACGGCCCTGCTGCGCAGCATCGGCGTTGCGGAAGATCGCATTGACTCTTTGGAAATGAGCCTGGAAGGGTGAAGATGATCCCGTCGATTCTTACGCAGACTCGGGGGGAACCGATGGTCGCCTCCACGGACGAGCCGATCCGCAGTGTGACCATCCCCTGGCGACAGGGGGGGCTTCTCGACATTCTGCGCTGCTTCCCGAATGAACGCCGAACGTACTGGCGCAGCGCGGGGAACCTCCACGCACTGGCGGGCGTAGGGGCGGCGGCGGTGCTCACCGCGCAGGGTGTGGATCGGTTCGGCAACATCCGCCAGCAAGCCGGAGAATTATTTGGGCGTATCCGGCTGGATGAACGCAATCCAATCCCTCCGACATTGATAGGGGGAATTGCTTATAGGGACGAAACTGCCTCGGATGAGATATGGTCGTCATTTCCTTCGGCGTTATTCATCCTGCCGCGCTTCCAGTGGACGCTGCTGAATGGGGAGATGTGGCTCACGATCAATCAGGCTGCGCCTGATGGCGTTCTATCGCTGGCGGATCAGAGCATCGTTGAGGAACATAAGAATCTGTCCGCGCTGATGCACGTCCGCACCGACAGCCACCTACCCGCACCAAATGAACTCCACGCCGAATCGCTGATGACGGCGGAGGAGTGGAATCAGATGGCGGCGGAGGCCATTCGGCGCATCCGACACGGTGTTCTGGAAAAGGTCGTGCTGGCGCGAGGCGTGGATGTACACACCGATCAGGTTATCGACCCAATCCACGCGCTGACTCTGCTCGACAAACGCTACCCGGAATGTATGCGCTTCCTGATCGAACCCGCACCGGGCACGGCGTTCCTCGGCGCAACGCCAGAAACGCTGGCGGCTCTTGTTGGCAGGCAGCTTAAAACGATTGCGCTGGCAGGTTCAGCGCGGCGGGGGGCTTCCCCGGAAGAAGACGATTTGCTGGCGCGGTCATTGATGGAATCGCCAAAGGAGCAGCATGAGCACGCGCTGGTCGTACAAGCGATTCGATCTTTGCTGGCCCCGCTGGTAGATGAATTGACACTCGATGCGCGGCCCGGATTGTGGCGGCTGGGCAACATTCAACATCTACGGACGCATGTACGCGGCGATCTGGTAGAAGGCTGCGATCTGCTGGATGTGATCGAGGCGCTGCATCCGACTCCGGCGCTGGGGGGAACCCCCCGGCGGGAGGCGTTGGCGGTGATCGAAGAACTGGAACCGATCTCGCGCGGGTGGTATGCCAGCCCGGTCGGGTGGATCGATGCGAACGGCGATGGCGAGTTCGCAGTGGCGATCCGTTCGGCGGTGACGGCTGGAACAGAAGCGCGACTGTATGCGGGGGCAGGGATCGTCGCTAACTCCGACCCCGCACGGGAATGGGACGAAACATCGCTGAAGCTGCGCCCGATGCTTGAGGCTCTACGAGGGGAACTGTGATCAACACAGCGAACCGCAATCTGCTGTGGGCCAGCATCCTGGCGGATGAACTGGTGCGCTGCGGCGTGCGGCATGTGGTAGTCAGCCCCGGTTCTCGCTCGACGCCGCTGGCGGTGGCTTTTTCAGAGCAACCAGAAATCAAGGTGCATTCCGTGCTGGATGAGCGTGCGGCGGCCTTCTTCGCGCTGGGGATCGGCAAAGCATCAGGGATGCCTGCGGTGGCCGTCTGCACATCGGGCACAGCGGCGGCGAACTACTTCCCGGCGATCATTGAGGCGAGCGAGTCGCATGTGCCGCTGATCGTCATGACGGCGGATCGCCCTCACGAACTGCGCGACAGCGGCGCGAACCAGACCATCGATCAGGTGAAGCTGTACGGGAACTATGTTCGCTGGTTCGTCGATGTGGCTCCCCCGCACGCGAACCCGGAAGATCGAACGCTGCGCTATCTGCGAACAACAGTAGATCGTGCGGTGGCTGCCTCTCAGGGGTCGAATGGTGGCCCGGTGCATTTGAATATCCCCTTCGAGAAACCGTTAGAGCCAGTAGTGATCGCGGAGGATGTACCGGAGTCAGTGGTTGCCAGTCTCGGCGCACAGGGGCGAATGGATCAGCTGCCGATGACGGTATTCCCTCCGAAGTGGGCATCCACCACAGAGATCGGGCAGAAAGCGTATCAATTCGCCGAGCGATTAGAAGGTCATGGTCGCGGCCTGATTCTGGTTGGGGCCGGATGCGAAATGGACTCTGGAGTTCTGGCATGGCTCAGTCAAATGATGGGCTATCCGGTGCTGGCGGATGCGCTTTCGGGTGTTCGCTATGGCAGCAGCCCATCGAATAGTGTACTCACAGGCTACGAGACGTTTCTCAACGGGATGTTCGTGCAGCAGATGGAACCGAAAGTGATCATCCAGTTTGGAGATGAGCCTATCTCTGCCAGCCTGCTTCAATTTCTTGGTTCGCAACAAACGGCGCGCCGGATTTTCATCAGCGAATCGGGAAGCTGGGAGGATGAGTTCCACCTTGCCAGCGATTGTATTGAAGCGGATGCTTCCGATCTAATCGCAGCCTTTCGAGACCTCGTAAATGCTGGAGATTTCGCTCCCGCGCCCTGCCCGGAGTGGCTCTCGCTGTTCCAGCAGGCAGAACGGATCACACAGGAAGAGACGCGATCTCTGTTGGATCGGGAAGCAGTGGAAGGCGGCATTCTGCGCGATGTTATCGATGCGCTCCCGAAGGATGCTGTCCTATTCGTGGGGAACAGTGGGGTCGTGCGCCACCTCGATCAGTTTGTGCCTGCCCAGAGCAAGCGGCTTCACGTCTACGCCAATCGCGGGGCAAGCGGGATTGACGGGAACATCGCCAGCGCGCTGGGGGTGTCCGAAGGCATCGATCAGCCCGCGGTACTGGTGATTGGCGATGTGGCGCTGTACCACGATCTGAACAGCCTGCACCTGATTCGGCGGCTGAACATCCCGCTGGTGATCGTGTGCATCAATAATAATGGCGGCGGAATCTTTCACCGCCTGCCTATCGCGGAATACGACCCACCCTTCCGCGATCTGTTTGTGACGCCGCACGGCCTGACCTTCGAGTACGCGGCAGCGATGTTCGACCTTCCCTACACGCTGGCACAGATGGGTGAGGAATTTCGAGGGGTATTCAAAAGTGCGCTTGAGTCAGGCGAACCGCATTTGATCGAAGTGCCCAGCGACGCCGCAGTGTTCGAACAACAGCGGCGCGAACTGATGGATACCGTCGCGGAGAAACTCGCGGCGCTGATACCTGTTTCATAAGAACACGAGGAGACAGAACTACCGATGACGAGCAATGGCAAGGCCATGACCCAGATCGAAAGCAGCGATGCAGCCTGGGTGGTGGCAAAGGAATACGAGGACATCACCTATCATAAGGCGGACGGCATGGCGCGCATCGCGTTCAACCGCCCGGAGATTCGCAACGCCTTCCGGCCCAAGACG
>JAHEME010000309.1 GCA_024643825.1 Chloroflexota bacterium
ACGGCAGGCCCGCGATGGCGAGCCTGCCGTTGGAGTGAAGAGAAGCGTCGTGTTATTTGGTCTTGAAGTAGGCGAGGTCGATCCTGCTCCCATCTTTCGCAGTCATGGCGATGCGGTAGCACTTCCCGGCCTGCTTAGGTGTCTGCCAGTTGAAGATAAACTGGCCACCTGTCGAGTCGTAGCGCAGGGATGTGCCGCCCGTCGCCAACTCAGAGATCGGGACCACGTCTTCGGAAACACCACTTGAGCAAGTGACTGTCGTCATTGTGAAGGTATCGATGGCATCAATCGTGGTGATTTCAGTTGGCCCGGCGAAAATCTCGAACTTCAAGGGCACGGTCGAGCCACCCTTGACCGAGTTCCAGATGATGCTGCTGGTGGATGTGCTCATGTCCACAGGCTTGTAGAAACCGGTGAGCGTCCAGGCCATCACGGTATAGGTGCGGGTTTCGGTGGTCGTGTTCCCGGCTTTGTCGCTGGCGGCTGCGGTCATGGTATGCGAGCCGACAGTTGTGCCATACCCAGTAACCAGGCATGATCCGTTCAGACCGGAGAGGCCATCAGCAGCTACGCAGGTGGGAGCAGGCGGCACGAACCCGAAGTAGAATGAGTCGCCATCCGCTGGAGGCCCCGTCCACACCAGGGTTGGCGCAGTCTTATCAATGTTGATGCCGCTCGCCACAGCAGGCGCGCTGTTGTTGCCTGCGAGATCGGCGCAGATGCCGCTGGCGGATTGTCCAGCACCCTCGGCAGTGAGTGTAACGGGCACAGAGCACATGAATACACCGGAGAGCGCATCAATGCCCGTGAAGCTGACGATTACATCGGTGTTGTTCCAGCCGAAGCCGTTCGCAGGGGGGCTGGCGAGCGCCGTAGCTACAGGCGCGGTCATATCGATGTTGATGCCGCTGGCTGTCGCTGGTAGGCTGACGTTGCCTGCCAGATCGGTGCAGGTTCCGCTAGCAGATTGGTCTGCGCCTTCACCACTCAGAACTACATCTGGATCGCAGATCACACCCCCGGAGAGGGCATCACTGCCCGTGAAGCTCACGGTTACAGCGGTGTTGTTCCAGCCGTTGGCGTTGGGGGCTGGAAGGGCACTGGCGGAAGCTATCGGCGCGGTCACATCGATGTTGATGCCGCTGGCGGTCGCTGGTAGGCTGATGTTGCCAGCCAGATCGGTGCAGGTTCCGCTAGCAGATTGGTCTGCGCCTTCGCCACTCAGAACCACATCTGGATCGCAGATCACACCCCCGGAGAGGGCATCTGTGCCCTCAAAGTGGACGGTCACCGCGGTGTTGTTCCAGCCGTTGGCGTTGGGGGCTGGAAGGGCACTGGCGGAAGCTATCGGCGCGGTCACATCGATATTGATGCCGCTGGCTGTCGCTGGTAGGCTGATGTTGCCAGCCAGATCGGTGCAGGTTCCGCTAGCAGATTGGTCTGCGCCTTCGCCACTCAGAACCACATCTGGATCGCAGATCACACCCCCGGAGAGGGCATCACTGCCCGTGAAGCTCACGGTCACAGCGGTGTTGTTCCAGCCGTTGGCGTTGGGGGCTGGAAGGGCACTGGCGGAAGCTATCGGCGCAGTCATATCGATGTTGATGCCGCTAACTGATGTGCTTGCGCTGTTCCCTGCATAATCAGTGGCGGTCCCAGAAATGGACTGCCCTGCGCCTTCACCAGAGAGAGTCTGGGCTGGGCCGCATGAAGCAACCCCTGACATAGCATCACTACAATTGAAGGATACGTTCACATCGGTGTTATTCCAGCCCACGAGATTTGCTGCTGGACTCGCGGAACCGGAGATCGTCGGCGCGGTCGCATCGCGCTTGATGGTCACCGAAACCGAGTTCGTCCCGCCCGCGCTGGTGGCGGAGCAGGTGAACGTCGTCCCGGCTGTATCCACACTGATGGTGGTGGGGCCGCAGCCCGTGGTGCTGGTGATGGCTGATTGTGCCTCGGTTACAGACCACGAAACGGTCACATTGCTGGTGTACCAACCGTTGCTGCCCAGCGTGCCGGAGACGTTCGGCGTGATGACGGGTGGGGTGGAATCGGTTGGGGGTGGCGCAGGAAGAACGTGGAGGGTAAAGTCGGTATCGCCTACATTGTAGGAGCCAACACCAGAATCGCCCACAGTGACAACGGGAATAGCGTAGTCACCCGCTATGCTGGCTGAAAACACCACGTTCTGGCTATTTGCGACCCCACACTCTGTAAAGAGTAGAGTCGATGGAGTGGCTGTGACACTAGCTGGTACATTGATTGTGACTGTTGCTGGCGAACCGTCGCTAGCATTACAGCTTTGCTGACCATCGTTGCCAGTGGCATTGATTCGATATGCCACTGTGAGAGAGCCACCCGCCGTGAAGGTGTTAGTGGCTGCACTTCCCGTAACATCATTCACTACGTTGTCAGCAAAAGCTATGAGTGGCACAGCAAGTGCCAGGATGAATACGATTCCCAGCAGGATGAGCCTGCGGGTCCCCAACGACAGCAAATTGGTCATGTTTGCTCCCTCCCCATAAAAGATGGGTGTATTGAGAAAAGAACTATGAAATATATCGTACGGCACACTGGTCGCGAATCTGGGCGTAATTTGGGTCGTAAAGGTCGCAGATTCGGGAATCTTAACCGGATTACAACTTTACGAACGGGAGAAAAACGAGGGGGTGTAAGCGGTGAAGATTAGCTACCGTAGAACACGTATCCCCCGCCTGGCGCAGCGAGAAGATAACGGGGATTCGAGGGATCAGGCTCGATCTTGCGACGCAGGCGGTAGATGACGTTCTTGAGCAGCACGCTGCTTTCCTTCTCGCCCACATAGCCCCAGATACGCCCGACGAGGATGTCGGTATCGAGGGTTTGCCCGGCGTTAGCCATAAGGATATGAAGCACGCGAAATTCAAGATTGCTGAGTTTGATCGGAGCCTGACCCTCGATGACGAGTTGGCGCTGGGCTGGCTCCAGGCGCATCGACTCTACGGTAAAGCTATCGAGCATATGGGCGGGCACCGTCCAGGAACGCGAAAGCCAGGCGCGGAGTTTTGCAACCAGCACCTGCGGCCCGATGGGTTTGCAGATACATTCATCTATTCCCGCGCTGTAGGCCGCCAGAATATCGGTCTCACTATACCCCGGCAGCATCAGCAGAATGGGGATCACGGCTTCACTGCGGAACTCTTCGATCAGAGGCAGATAGTCAAATTCATTGGAGTATACGTCAATCAGAATCATGTCACAGGACTGATCTTCGCGCCATGCGACTGCCTGTTGTGGTGGGACGACGACGGTTTCGATGCCGCGCCGTTCCAGTGCATACGCCCATACATGCAGGTCGTCTGAATTGTCACCCACGATCAGGATGCTGGTGGTCATACGGATTCCTTCCAGCGGACTGGCCCGGCAGCCATAATGATTCTATAATTCCCTACTCAGCATAGTCTTTCTTTTCCTGGAGAACAAGGCGTTCGATCATCATGTCCGTCAAGACCCCTACCCCGGAAGACTTTCTAGCGAACTTCCCGCCGGATATTCAGACGCTGGCGAATGATCACGGAAAGGGTATGATCGGTAACACGATATAAGGAGTATCAATCATGAACAGGACTGTTCGCACATTCATCGCTCTTCTGGGAACCGCCGCGCTCTCGGTGATGGCAAGCGTGGCATTCGCCAAAGGGCCACCAGCGCAAGTGACCATCACCGGGCCAAGCATCAAGGGGGAGATTGTGATCACCGACCCTGCGCTGCTGGAGGCGTTCAGCTTCTACCAGTTCAACGATCTGGGCCAGCGCATCGATGGGCCGAGGAGTCATGGGATCGGGTATACGATCACACGGTACATCGAAGATGGCAGCAAGATGAAAGCATGGGACACGCTGACCTACTATCCTGACCCGGCGGGGGGATTCGGCTGGGTGTACTTCGACGGGCTGACGCCTTCGATTGGCAGCACGGAGGGACAGGAGCAGTGGTATTTGCCCAGTGAAGCGGGGGCGGCGGCGATGCGCCAGGTATTGGCGCAAAGTGCGGCGGCGGAATCGCTGCGGCAGGCGAGGAACGAGCGGCGGGAGTGGGGACGGTTCCGGCATTCCCCACAATGACATACCCATCTGCGAAACTAGAATCGGAGGCTCCATCGCTGTAAAGACGGAGCCTCCGATTTCTGATCAGAACACCATCTGCGCGAATGCGTAGGTGTAACCCAGCACCACAGCTCCTATCAGCGCAAACGAGATGTACAGCATGAACACCCGCCGATTCACCAGCCCCCATACCGCAGACATCGCCGGGAGGGTGGTGGTTGGCCCAGCGATCAGGAAAGCGAGCGCGGCGGCGGGGCTCATGCCTTGCGCCAGCAGTCCGCTGATCATCGGGAGCGCGGCGAGGTTGCTGGTATAGACCGGGACGCCGAGCAAGGCCGCCGCCGGGATGACCCACGGATTCTGATCACCTAGCAGGCCGACGATCCACGCGGTCGGTACGTACAGTTCGATCAGCGCCTCCAGCAAGAATGCCAGCGTCATGAACTTGATCACCAACCAGGCAGCATCGCGGGTCTCGCGGAACAAACGATGCCAGAATGAGGGTCGAGCAGATGAGGGGGAGCACGTTGTGCAGGCTGACGCCTCCTCGGCGGCTGGGATCGATGGCGGTGACCACGAATCTGCCATCATGATTTCGCTGCCGGGCAGCGCGGATGCCGTGGCTGCGGCGCTGCCGACCGCGAGGGTCATTTGAGGGGCGGGCAAAACAGCAGTTCTGATCCACCCCCATGCCTTCTTGCCCAGTTCTGGCAATGAAAGGACCTCAGGAG
>JAHEME010000310.1 GCA_024643825.1 Chloroflexota bacterium
GCCACGTCTTGCCCCCATCCTCGGTGCGTACCACCGCCCCGGCTTCGATACCCGCTACGATCACATCGGGATCGGTGGGTGAGATGCCGATGCTCTGCACATAGGCGATCCCCGGCGGCTCGGCAGGCGAACGCCAGAACGAGCGCGACGGAATCTTCTGGAACGCATCCAACTCTGCCCAGGATTCAGCATTATCATACGAAGCAAATATAAGCGGCGGCTTGGTCCCGGCGACGATGAAGCCGGGGCGCGCCTTGCTCACGGCGATGGATTTGACGACCATCCCCGGCAGCCCGGCAGGTTGCCATGTTTTGCCACGATCATCGGAGCGCAGCAGGCCGCTACCCTGCGTCCCGGCGAGCACGACGTTGGGATCATTGGGATCGGTGGCGAAGCAGCGAACGTCATACGCGCTGCCGTTCTCAGAATCGTGAAGCAGCGGCTCGACCGTCCAGCCCTTGCCATTCTGCTCGGCGCGTGTGATACCTCTAGGGAATGTATTCGTGATAAAGACTTTTGCATCCATCTCGGTTTCCTGTTTGTATCGGGGTAGCAACCAACCACAACATCGCTGCACCTGGACAGGCAGCGGCAGACATCATCGAATATGCCCTGCGGCACAGTCAAGCGCCTACAATGTAAGGGCAGTTCCCTGCGGGGGGAGAGCAAGGATCAACGCCGACGGCGGGGTGCGTCGCTCCGAATTAGAGTCAGAAGAGCCAGTATGGTAATCAATGCGGATGCCGTGCGCGCTAAGACCCAGCGCATCGGCGCTCACACACAGCGATGGCGCTGCGGCAAAGCGGCTGGTGACATCCGGGACCATGCATGGCTCCTTTCCTTATGACAATGCAAAAAGCGGTGCTGTTTGATCCGCCCTGCTAGTGACAACCCGCAGCACAGCGAATCGCTACGGTTGAGTCATCGAGACCATCATAGCATGGATTTCAAAAGAGAGGGAACCGATCCGGAAAATTGAGAGGAATGAAGAGGTGTCGGTTGCTGGATCGCAGCTACACACCCCGCAGCGCATTGAGCGACCAATCATATTTCTGGTAGGTGACGCGGAAGCGGTGGGGGGACTCAAGGATGACCTGCCCCGCCCGTGACCATAGTCCACTTTCCCTTGCACGTGATTTACCGCATAATAGGGAACACGAACCTGATCGGTATGGAAGGGATAACATTCAATGAACCGGAAATCACTACACTCTGCCAGGGTTCTTCTGGCGGTAGTCATCGGGATCATGCTGATCGGCGCGGCGGCCTTCGCCGGGCAGCCGCTTCAGATAGCCCACGCCGCAGCCGAACTGAGTCTGGAATCGACCACATGGAATGTGATCGGCCTGGATGGGACGGATGTCAACGCCGGGCCGAACGAGTTCCCGGTGGGGGTGCGCGCCTGCAATTCGGGCGATACCGCGACGACAGCCGATCTGGTCGCCACATTTGCATTCACCACCAGCAATGAACGAATCTCGCTGGTCAATGACGCGAAGCAGACCTTCCCACCATTGGATTCGGGAGACTGTGTGGAAATGTTCTACACAGTGCGGGTCTCGCGCACTTCCGCCGCGTATGGCTCCAACCGCGATTATACGGTCACGGTGACGAGTGGCTCCGCCTCGGTGAATATCGGGCAGCGCCTGCGAGTGGAGCAGCTTCAACCCATCGGCGGGAGTTCTACCACTGATCTAAAAGGCCCTTCTGCGGTTGAAGTGGGAACCTCGTATCGCTGGACGGTCACGGGAGAAACGCCCGCGACGGGCTACCCCGAATTGGCGCACTACCTCAACTTCTGCCCGGATATATTCCAGATCGAATCCGTTAGCGCCACCTACTCCGTGCCAGCCAGCACGCTCGGAGAGAACCTCTGGGCGGATGGCTGCAAGTGGGATACGCAGGGAACCGCTGGCTGCACCAACAATACCTCCACCAACTATGGCGGGACATTCAGCTACTCCGTCGATGCGTCGGTGATCGCGGAAGGCTCGTGTACGATCACCAGCATGATCTACGATTTCTCCAGCAACGCCTTTCACTATAATAATGACTATGGCGCGAATGAGATTGTCGTCGAGACTACAGCGGCAGCCACGGAAGCGGCTACGGAGACATCCTCCGCGCCGACGGCTACGCCGGGAGGCCCGACGGCTACTGCGACTACCGCCCCAACTCAAACGCCGCGCCCCACGAATACGCCCTTTGGGACACCCGCCAACGCACCCACTGAAGTACCTGCGGATCAACTGCCAGAGACGGGTTTCCGCGCGCGGCCTTCATCGCTGCTGCCTGCCGCCGAAGCGAACCTCGCTTCCCCGGTGCAGATGCGCGTGACGATTGCCGTGATCGTGGTGCTGATGCTGGGCGTGCTGCTGGCGTTGTGGAGCCTGCTGATGATCTCCGGGGTGCTTCCACGAGAAGTAGAATCCAATAACCGGGTGTGGCGTGGAATCTCGATGCTGTTTATTCTGAGCGCATTGACGCTGGTCGGGATGCTCGCCATCAACCTGATGCGGGCGACCCAGGTCAACGCGCCGACCGTGCCACAGGCGAGTGCCGGGCAGCGAGAGATCGCGATGTACCTGCCGCCCGAAATCCCGGCCACGCATCTGATCGTGCCTGATCTGCGCATCGACACCGAACTGACCGAGGCTCCACGCGTGGGTGGGACGTGGGATGTCTCCGGCTTCTACCGCGAGATCGCTCATCTGGACGGCACGGCCTTCCCCGGCACAACCGGGAATGCCGTCCTCGCAGGGCACGTTCATACCGACCTCGGCGCGGGGCCGTTTTACTTCCTGCGCGATCTACAGCCGGGCAACATGATCATCGCGCGCGGGGAGGGCATTGAATACCGGTATCGTGTAGAGTGGGTGAAGGATGTAGAGCCAGACTCCATCGACGTGCTGGCCCCCTCGGATGTACCCATTCTCACCCTGATTAGCTGTTCGGATTGGAATGCGGCCTCCTGGGCGTATACGTCGCGCGTGGTGGTACGAGCTTCCTTCTTTGACCGGGCTACGATCAACTAGCAAAGCATGGTTTCCGCTAATCGAACGCGCCTCCGGGCGCGTTTTTTGATACGCCAAATTGCTTTTCACAATTGAGCATTTCCCTCTATCGAAATCTGGCTGACTCCTTTATACTGAGGGAGCATTGATCCTTTTTTTCATGTTTGGAGAACCATCTGCATGACTACCGCAACAAGTAAAACTGGCGCTGGCAAATTCATCGTTCGCGCTTTCTTAGTTCTCATCGGGCTGGGGGTCGCATTCTTTCTGCTGCTTCAGTTGATCCCGGTGAATCGCAGCAACCCGCCTATGGTCAGCGAGCCGAACTGGGATTCGCCCGCCACACGCGATCTGGCGAAGCGGGCGTGCTTTGACTGTCACAGCAACGAGACCACCTGGCCGTGGTATTCATACGTGGCCCCGGCCTCGTGGCTGATAGCTCATGATGTGGAAGAGGGACGGCAGCGTCTCAACTTCTCGGATTGGGCGAATGTGCGGGGCGAAGCGCGCCACAGCGGGGAACTGGCAGAATCTATCCTGGAAGGGAAGATGCCACCTGCCAGCTACCTGCCAACGCATCCGCAGGCGGTGCTGACGAATACTGAGAAGCAGGCACTGGTCGATGGGCTAAGGGCCTCGCTCGCGCAGACCGATCCGGGTGGCGCGCCGGTGGTGGACAACGGCGAGGAGAACGACGACTAGCCACCCTTCGCGAACAATCACATCGGGGAGCGAGCACATCACAGGCCATGTGCTCGCTCCCTACTTTTTACGCCACCAGCGGCAGGCGAATGCCGCGTGCGGCGGCGAAGTCACGTTCGATCAAACCGACCTCCTCCAACTGGGCAAGGTAGTGGCGCACGGTATTGACGCTGCTCCAGCCAACCGCATCCTGCATTTCACGCAAGGCGGGCGCATACCCATAGCGACGCTGATAGCGGCGCAGATATTCATATAAGGCCCGCGCGGAGGCGTTTACCTCGTCCAGACGGTCGATTTCTTCCGCCAACAGATCGCCGTCTTCCTCTTCTACGCCAGGCATGGTGAATACCAGGGTGGAGAAATCACAGGTGCGGCAGCGGGCGAGCACCGTATCCCCCTCGCGAACCACGACGACCGCGTCGCCGCACTGCTTGCACATCAGCGGAATCTGACCGGGAACTACTCTCCGTGTTTTTCGTCCTGCCATGATTGATCACACCTGCCTCACGTTTCGTTCTTCAGGCCGTGAGCACACTTGCCCGAAAACCGTTCGTTTCGTACAATAGCCTGTGACTCATTCGTTGCAAGGAAAAATGCCGTGTCCCTCGATCTCGCAGCACAGGAAGAACGGATTCAATCACTGGCTGATATTCTCAGCCTGGTAGCGATCATTGGCGGCATGGAAAAAGCTGCCGTCCAGCGCGTGCTGGTCTCGCTGGGGTCCTCCCTGCTGGACATGCGCACTGCCCTGGCAGTTGACCGCGAGATGGCGAGCCGCCTGCTGGTACATGTCGCCAGAGAAAGCGGCGAACGAGCGGCCATCGAACTCGCCAGCGATCTGACCTTCGTGGCGAATGCGTGGCGGCCTGTGCTGGATGATGGCCTGCTGCGCAATGTCGATCCACACCGGTCGCTGCCGTATGCGGAACTGGTCTACCGGCTGGCGATGCACAGCAGCAGCGTGCTCCACGACTACGACGCGTTTCAGCAATTCGGCGGGTCGGACGTGGTGCTGCCGATGACCCAGCTTACCTCGGCGCTGCGTATCTATTCGATGCCGCGCATGGCGCTCTCGTGGGACTTCGTGGGATTTCAGG
>JAHEME010000311.1 GCA_024643825.1 Chloroflexota bacterium
TCCAGGCAACAATCCTATCAATCATCGTGCCAACACCTGAGCCAATTTCTAGGAGTGAGGGGTTGGGAACCTTACGCATCATCTCTTGCATAGTTTCCCATACATAGCGATTGAGGGCACGATCGTCTACACTCCGCTTTGCTGTCAAATACCGAGTGAAACTGATGTCATCCTGAATTGGCATCGCATGGCACTCCCTGGGTTTTCGAATGACGCAGCGTGATTATGGTTGATTCATCCAGGCCGTCCAAATCAATAGGCAGCACTGCTTCCCCTTTGACGATACTGCGGCGCAAGTTGATCGTTCTGATGGCCTTATCCGGCATGATTACTATCATGGGTGGATGGGTTCTATCCAAAATCTGGCATCCGATCTATGGGGCGCGTTGGACCGTGCTGAGTATAGGCGTCCTTACATATCAGACAGCGCTTTTATGGCAGGCACTTCCAAAAAACCATCGCTCTGATACTGAGCCGATCTTGCCGTCTCTTGGAATCGGCAACCTGTTGACAATTACACGCGGTGTGTTCGTATCCTGGCTTGCAGGATTTCTTTTTTTACCTCAACCCGATGGGACACTCGCCTGGTTGCCCGCAGGACTGTATCTACTAGCGGATATATTGGATTACTTTGATGGTCTGGCTGCCCGTATTACAGGGCTGTCTACTGAATTGGGGAGTTATTGGGATCAGGAGTTGGATTCCTTAGGTGTTGTGATTGCTCCTCTTCTCGGCGTCATGTACGGGAAACTCCCTGTTTGGGCACTTCTCGTGAGTGCTTCAAGGTATCTGTTCGTTATGGGTATCTGGTGGCAGAAGCGAAATCAAAAACCAGTGTTTGATCTTCCACCGAGTATCTATCGTCGCGCCTTTGCTGGCTTCCAGATGGGATTTTTTGGATTTGCTTTACTTCCTGTTTTCTCATCTTCTGCTATCCGAGTCAGCGTAACCGTGTTTATGATTCCATTCATGTCGGGATTCTTGCGCGACTGGCTGGTCGTTAGTGGAGTAATGAATGCGGCGCAAGAGCGCTATCATCAGATCGTACAGATCGGGACGTCATTCGGGATGAAGGTGCTTCCGGTTCCTCTGCGGATCATTGCTGTCTTCTTGGGGATGAGATATGGTCTCACACATATTGCTGGATTGTCCACAGCGTTGTTCTCAGGGAGAATGCTCTCAGTACAATTTCTTGGTTGGCTTGAAATCTTGTTGGCACTGCTATTAGGATTAGGCATCGGAGGGAGAATCACATCGCTGGCACTGCTGTTGCTAACAGGATTCTCTTTAGATGGGCAACTACCTGGGGTACTTGCGCTCATTACTTGTACGTCTTACATGACAGTATTAGGTACGGGCGCATTTTCCATCTGGCAACCAGAGGAAGAGTTTGTTCGCCGACGATATGGCGGTGCTGAATCTGGCTGATAGTTGATATGTTGATCGGCAGCCTTGCAAAGGGGAGAAACTGACCATGGTGGGTTGGTCGGTACTGCGTATGGGATCCGCTCGGATTCCAACAGATGCTGGGGAATTCACGCTATATCTATACACAAATGACCATGATGACAAAGAGCATTTAGCACTTATCATGGGAGATGTCGCTGGCCACGCGGATATCCCCGTTCGAATTCATTCGGAGTGTTTTACTGGCGATGTCATTGGCTCACGGCGATGTGATTGTGGCGAACAACTTGGCCGTGCCATGAAGCTCATTGGCGATGCAGGCCGGGGGGTAATCATCTACCTCAGGCAAGAGGGCCGGGGGATAGGACTTCTGGAAAAACTCCGTGCCTATAACTTGCAGGATCAAGGCTACGATACAGTCGATGCCAACTTGCTTCTTGGTCACCAGGCGGATGAACGTGACTACACGGTGGCATCCGAAATTCTAAAAGATTTACAGGTCGAGTCAATCCTCCTATTAACGAATAATCCTTCAAAGCTCACAGCGCTTTCCGATCTAGGAGTAGCTGTTTCCGCGCGAATCCCCCTTCAGATCAACGCAAACCCCGACAACTTAGCCTATCTGCAAGCCAAAGTTCAGCGCATGAATCATTGGATCGATCTTGATCGCCACTCAGATAGCACACCACCCCCGATCCCCCCCGCCTTCTAGCCATGATGCCCATCGAATATTTGCAGGCGCACGCAGGCAGCCATTATGAGCACACAGGGCAGCCATTTGTGACATTGACTTATGCACAGAGTCTCGATGGCAGCATCTCATTTCATCCGGGCACGCAGCTTGTTTTAAGTGGATCAGAGACGAAGATGTTTACGCACCAGTTGCGGGCCAATCACGATGCTATTCTGGTTGGCATTGGGACAGTGCTTGCGGATGACCCGAAGCTAACCTCACGATTAGCCGGTGGACTAAATCCACAGCCGATAGTCCTCGATAGTAACGCCCGAACACCCATTAACGCGCAGCTATTTCGACACCCAACACATAAGCCGTGGATCGCAGCAGTTACTACCTCGGATGACGAAAGCCATTGCGATGCACTGAAAAAGGCGGGAGCCGATATCCTGCGCCTTCCGGCATCGAACACGGGCCAGGTAAGTCTGCCTGATTTGCTCACGATGCTGGGGGAAAAGGGCATCGGCAGTCTCATGGTAGAAGGTGGTTCTCAAGTAATCACGAGCTTTTTGAAACTGCATTTGCCGAACCTCCTGATACTTACAGTTGCCCCGATTCTTGTAGGTGGAGTGCATGGAGTTCACAGCCTGGGACTTCGGGAAGACCAATCCTTTCCTGCTCTCAAGGACTACATTTGGGAGCAGATGGGGAATGATCTTGTGATATGGGGCGAATTGCGGTGGGGTGATTCATGAGGAATCATGCGCTGTGGTTTACGGGGTCGAGACAAACCGAAATCAGGGAGGAGGGACTCCGCGACCCCAGAGAAAACGAAGTGTTGGTACAGACCGTGCTTACGGCCATTAGCCCCGGTACGGAAATGCTGATTTATCGCGGAGAGTTTCCGCGTGATCTTTCTGCTGACGATGCAATCTCTTCGCTACAGGGAACGTTGGAATATCCCCTGCGCTATGGCTATTGTGCTGTTGGAAAGGTCATTTCCCTGGGGCGCGGGGTGGATGAATCATGGAATGGGCAATTGGTATTCTCCTTCCAGCCTCATCAACGATTTTTTGTCGCCTCCATCGACGAACTTCATCATGTGCCAGAATCGATTTCTGTAGAGGATGCCGTTTTTCTTCCCAATATGGAAACAGCAGTGAATTTCCTTTTCGATGGGCGACCTCTGCTCGGTGAGAAAGTGGCTGTATTTGGGCAAGGGGTTGTTGGTTTACTCAGTACAGCATTGCTGGCGCAGTTTCCTCTAGCACAGTTGGTAACTATAGATCCTATCTCCATGCGGCGAGATATCTCCTTTAGCATGGGAGCATATGAGAGTCTTGATCCGTTTGGGGAGAATTTTCTGGCGGAACTACAACAGAAACTTCAGCGAGGCAGTGATTATCCAGGGGCCGATCTGGTCTATGAGATCACCGGAAACCCTGCGGTCTTGAATCAGGCTGTTGCAGCAGTTGGATTCAACGGGCGGGTTGTGATCGGCTCATGGTACGGGGCAAAGCAATCTCTACTTGATCTGGGTGGGAAGTTCCATCGCAGCCGCGTGTCCCTGATCAGCAGTCAGGTAAGTACCATGACCCCTGAATTGTCTGCCCGCTGGTCAAAAAGGCGACGCTTCGCGGCTGCCTGGGATATGCTCAAGAAGGTTGGTCCACGACAGATCATCACACACCGCATAGATTTCTCAGAAGCGCACACTGCGTATGAACTCCTTGATCAAGAACCGGAAACCACTCTTCAGGTTGTTCTACAATATCCATAGAAGGGCATTCTTTCCCTAGAAAAGCTCACACCGAATGATTCAGGAACAGGCAAAGATGTCGAGACACTCTGTGCGGGTTGTGCTCACGATACTGCTGTTGGGAATTGTGGGATGCAGTGCTGGCTCTATCGGGCAAGTTGAACCGACAGAATCCATCCTATCCTCACCAACGTCTGATTTTCTTCAGCCTATCGTCGTGCGGGCTTCCCAAACACCTCAACCAGCGACTTTCTCTACGGAGTCAATAACCCCTACCACGGCATTGCCTCCAGCCCTATTGGAGAATGCACATATTACACTTCGTGAAATCAGCCGTGAGATGGATCGTCCCACCGCATTAGCGGCCTCCCCCGACAATCCTGAGAGGCTCTATGTGGTTGAGAAAGTCGGACGAATTCAGATAGTTCAAAGGAATGGTGCCAAGGAGAATGTATTTCTTGACATCACAGATCGAGTTGGTTCATCTTCAAGCGAACAGGGATTGCTGGGCATCGCCTTTGACCCGGACTATGCCATCAACAGAAACTTCTATGTAGATTATACGGACATGAATGGCGATACGGTGGTTTCTCGCTTCACGGCGACAGGTGAAGTCAGTGTTGCTGATTCGAGCAGCGAGAACGTCATCCTTCAGGTAGCCCAACCAGCAGTCAATCACAATGGCGGACAGCTTGCATTCGGCCACGATGGATACTTATATATCGCTCTCGGTGATGGCGGACTCGCGAATGATGCTTTTGGGAATGCTCAGAATGGACGCACGCTGCTAGGCTCGATCCTGCGAATTGATGTACATGAGGGAACACGCTACACCATCCCTCAGGATAACCCCTTCATCAATAATCCAGGGGGGCAGCCTGAAATCTGGGATCTGGGATTGCGTAATCCTTGGCGGTTCAGCTTCGATAGGCAAACCGGGGATCTCTACATTGCAGATGTGGGTCAGGG